>CAMWIS010000004.1 GCA_947174375.1 uncultured Bacteroidales bacterium | reverse complement strand
AGGCGCACGCCGCCGTCCATACGAAGCCCGCCACCAACAACCGGAATCCGCTACGCATTGAGCCGGTTCAATATCTGCCGCAGTTCCTTTTCGGAAGAAAAATGAATCTGCAAACTGCCTTTTCCACCCTTCTGTTTGCGCACTTCCACCGGCGTTTCCAACTTCTCGGACAACTTCCGGCTGTCTTCCACACACCATTCCGGCAACACCGGCTTGGCATCCGCCGCCGTCTTACGGGCGGGCTTCTCCTGACGCAAGCCCTGCTCCACGGCGCGGACCGAAAGGCCTTTTTCCTTGATGCGGCGCACCCAATCCACCTGTTTCTTCGGATTCTCCTCCGCCAACAGGGCGCGGGCGTGCCCCATGCTGATTTCGTTGTTCTTCAACGCCAACTGCACTTCGGCCGGCAGTTTCAACAAGCGCATATAGTTCGTGACCGTGCTGCGGTCTTTCCCGACCCGCTTGCTCACCTCGTCCTGACTGTATTGATAGGCGTCGGCCAAGGCCTGATACGACAGCGCGATGTCCATCGCGTTCAATTCCTCCCGCTGGATGTTCTCCACCAAACCCATCTCCAGCATCTCGTTCTCGTTGGCCATCCGGATATAGACCGGCACCTCGGTCAGCCCCGCCCGTTTGGAAGCGCGCAACCGCCGTTCGCCCGAAATGAGCTGGTAGCGTTTGCCGTGCTTGCGCACCGTCAGCGGCTGGATGATGCCGTGCTCCTTGATGGAGTCGGACAATTCCTGCAAGGCCTGTTCGTCGAACTGCGTTCTGGGCTGCTGCGGATTGACGTCTATCAAATCTATGTCGATGGCCGCGATGGCCCCGATAACGCTCTGTTCGGCTTCCTCGTAGGCATGGCGCAACGTCTGCCGGTCGTCCTTCTGCGGCAACACCGGGTTGTCTGCCGTCATATCGGGCGCGTTGAGGCCGAAGCCACTGTCGCCCAACAGCGCGTCCAAGCCGCGTCCCAACGCATTTCTCTTGTTCTTTCCGCTCATATCTTGTCTCCCTGTTTTTGCGCGGCCGCCGCTTCCGCCGCCGCTTGTTTCTCTTCTTCCTTCCGCAGGATTTCCTTCGCCAGATTCAGATAGTTGACGGCCCCCGCGCTGTTGATGTCGTAAGCCAGAATGTTCTCGCGGTGACTGGGTGCCTCGGCCAACTTCGTGTTATTGTGTATCAACGTTTCAAACACCAACTGATGGAAATGCGAACGCACTTCCTCCACCACCTGTTTCGACAGGCGCGTGCGCGAATCGTACATCGTCAGCAACAGCCCCTCCAACTGTAAGCCCGGATTGAAACGGCTCTGGATGATACGGATCGTATTGAGCAGTTTCGTCAAGCCTTCCAACGCATAGTACTGGCATTGCACGGGCACGATGACCGAGTCGGAGGCCGTCAGCACGTTGGTCGTGATAAGCCCCAGCGACGGCGAGCAGTCCACGACGATGAAATCGTAATCGTCGCGCACGGCGGCCAGGCAACGCCGCAGTATCGTTTCCCGCTGCGGCAGGCCCACGAGTTCCAGTTCCGCCCCCACCAAATCGATATGCGACGGCAACAGATACAGGTCTTTGGTCGGCGTCTTGAGAATCAACTTCTTGGGGTCGGCCTGTTCGACCAGGCAATCGTAAACGCTTTCCCGTATCGAATCGGGATTGAAGCCGCAACCCGACGTGGCGTTGGCCTGCGGGTCCGCATCGATGAGCAACGTTTTCTTCTCCAAAGCCGCCAAAGCCGCGCTCAGATTGATGGCGGTCGTCGTCTTGCCCACGCCGCCTTTCTGATTGGCGATGGCTATGATTTTTCCCATGTTTTTCCTTTCTTCTTAAAACAACAAAAGCCGCCCTGTTGACAAGGACAGCTCGTCTGGCCATACCGTAACGGCTAACCTAACGTTTCCGAGAAATCCGCCGCGAAATCGCGCCACTCCGACGAACGGTCGGCCTCCGCCTCCGTCCGCTCCGGGTATTCGCCGGTTTCCACGAACCGAATCGCCTGATCCAAGCCTTTCCGGAAATTATCGAAATCCTCCCGGTACAGAAAGATTTTGTGCTTTTCGTAAACGAAACGCCCCGTGGTCTCGTCGAAATGACGCTTGCTCTCCGTAACGGTGATGTAGCGGTCGCCGCCCTTGGTCTCTTTCACGTCCATGAAATAAGTCCGCTTGCCGGCCCGAACCGCCTCACTGTAAACTTCCTCTTTTCCAGTTCCGAAATCTTCCATTTCGCTTTGTTTTATTTAATTCTCCCCTCTTCGGTCGTCCCCGAAAAATTTGCAAGCAAAGGTAGTAAAAAAAAACAAATTTTTAATGTATCTTTGCACGTTTTTTGGCTAACGCCTTCCGCTTGACGGCGCTATCGCCCGCAGGCACTTGGATGCCGCTTGAAAGGCAACCATACAAGACTGATAAATAACAGATTAAATAACCGTAATAAACTTTTAACATGGACCAAGCAACTAAAGCGCAGAATTGGAAGATTAAGCTCGGTTTGGCCGAGATGCTGAAGAACGGCGTCATCATGGACGTCACGAATCCCGAACAGGCCAAGATTGCCGAAGACGCCGGCGCCATCGCCGTCATGGCTTTGGAACGCGTGCCTTCCGACATCCGCGCCCAAGGGGGTGTAGCGCGTATGAGCGACCCGAAAATGATTAAGGAAATCAAGGCTTGTGTCAGCATTCCCGTCATGGCCAAATGCCGCATCGGTCACTTTGCCGAAGCGCAGATTCTCGAATCCCTGGGCATCGACTTCATCGACGAGAGCGAGGTTCTGACCCCGGCCGACGAAGACTTCCACATCTACAAACACGATTTCAAGATTCCGTTCGTCTGCGGTTGCCGCAACTTGGGCGAAGCCTTGCGCCGCATCGGCGAAGGCGCCGCGCTGATCCGCACGAAAGGTGAAGCCGGTACCGGCAATATCGTTGAGGCCGTCCGCCATATGCGCGCGCTGATGCAGGGCATCCGCCGTCTGCAAGTGTTGCCGAAAGAAGAATTGATGACGGAAGCCAAGAACCTGCAGGCCCCGTACGAACTCGTATGCGAGGTAGCCGAAACCGGCAAGCTGCCTGTTCCCAACTTCTCCGCGGGCGGTGTGGCCACGCCGGCCGACGCGGCGCTGATGCGTCAGATGGGTGCCGAATCCGTATTCGTAGGTTCCGGTATCTTCAAGTCGAGCAACCCCGCCAAGGTGGCCAAAGCGATTGTGGAAGCCACGACGCACTACAACGACCCCGACAAATTGGCCGTACTGTCCGAAGACCTGGGCGAACCCATGCACGGCATCGACGTACGCCAATTGGATGAGAAACAGTTATTCGCCACGAGAGGTTGGTAATTTAGGTTCAGTTACGGGAAAGAAGATGAGAACAATCGGTGTTTTGGGCATTCAAGGTGCCATCGAAGAACACGTCCGCATGGTGCAGTCCCTGGGGCATGAGGCCCTTTGGGTCAAAGACGAAGAGACGCTCAACCGTGTGGAAGGCCTGATTTTGCCCGGCGGCGAAAGCACGAGCATGGGCAAGCAATTGGAATGGTTCCATCTTCTTTCCCCGCTGCGCCGCAAGATTACGGAATCGAAACTGCCCGTTTTCGGCACCTGCGCCGGCATGATCCTGTTGGCGAAGGATATCGAGAACAGCGACCAGTTGCGCATCGGCGCGATGGACATCAAGGTGAGACGCAACGCCTACGGTTCGCAAATCAACAGTTTCGTGACCGACATCGACGTCAAGGGCATCGACCATCAGGTGCCGGCCGTCTTCATCCGCGCCCCGCGCATCGAATGCGCCTCGCCGGACGTGGAGACGCTCGCCGTGTACGAAGGCCATCCCATTTTCGTAAGACAAGGCCATATGTGGGCGGCCAGTTTCCACCCCGAATTGACCGACAGCGCCGACATTCACGCGCTCTTTATCCAATCCATCTAACGGTATGTTCAACAGACGTTTCATACGGGAAAAAGTGCTCCAGTCGCTCTATGCGTTTTATCAGGGCGACATGGAAAACGGACGGGTCTGTGAAAAGAACATGCTGTTCCACCTGCAACAGATTTACGAACTTTACGTCTACCATCTCGCCTGCCTGAACGCCCTGGCCGACTATTTCCACGAACGCGCGGAACTGGCCCGCAAGCAGTTCATCCCGATGCCCGATGCGTTGACACCCGTCGATCTGTCGCAAAACGAAGTCATCCGGCAAATCGCCGCCTGTCCGCGCTTCACGCTCCCCAACGAAGCGTTCAAGTTCAATTGGAGCCAACAGGAAAGCCTGTTCAAGACACTTTACGACGAGGTGCTGGCCGCGCCTTTCTATCAGGAATATGTGGCCGCTCCCCGTTCGTTTGAAAACGACCGCACGTTCTTACAGAAACTCTATAAGAAGAAAGTCGTTCCCAATGCCGTTTTCCGCTCGCTCTGCGACGACCGCTCGATTATCTGGGCGGCCGACTACGACAGCGTGGCCTATTGGGCATATACTTCCATCAAGAAAGCCGAAGCCGGCGACGACAGCTGGATTCCGGACAACTTCGCCCGCACGGGTGAGGACGAAAGCGCGGAAATCACGTTCGGCAAACAGTTGTTGGAAAAGACGCTGCTGCACGGTAGCGAATACGAGTCCATCATCGTGGAACAGACCGAGAATTGGGAGGCCGACCGCATCGCCGTCATGGAACTCATCATCCTCAAGACGGCCGTGGCCGAGTTCGTCAATTTCCCGTCCATCCCGCTCAAAGTGACGCTTAACGAATACATCGAGATTTCGAAACGCTTTTGTTCCGAAAAAAGTCGTATATTTGTCAATGGGTTGCTGCACAAACTAAGTGCGGAACTCCAAAGCCGCCAAATGATCAAAAAGACCGGGCGCGGTCTGATATAAGGCGGTACCGTTTAGATTTATAAACCCTAAAATCCCTTATCATGAACCTCTCAACGATTTTACTGCAAGCGGCGGCTACGCCGAAAGCGGGCTTATTGCAGAACCTTTTCCTGATTCTGATTATCATCGTCATTTTCTATTTCTTCCTGATCCGTCCGCAGATGAAGCGGAACAAGGAACAACAGCAGTTCCGCAACAGCCTGCAAAAAGGCCAGAAGGTGGTGACCATCGGTGGCTTGCACGGCCGTATCGCTGAAATTCAGGACAACACGGTGACGTTGGAAGTCGATAACGTCAAGATGAAATTCGAGAAATCGGCCATCGCCTCCAGCATCAACGACCAGCTGAATACGGAGACCAAATAAATAGACCTTTGATACGCGTAGGTCTGACCGGCGGTATCGGAAGCGGCAAAAGTACGGTGGCCCGTATTTTTGCCGCTTTAGGTATCCCCGTGTATGCAGCCGATACGGCTTCCAAACGGATTTTGGCGCGCGCGGACGTGCGGGCGCAAGTCCTTTCCCTTTTTCCGGAGATTGAAGCCGATCCGGATTTTTCCCCCGATTCTTTCCTTTCCTTTACGCGTGCGTTGGCACGCCTCGTCTTTCCGTCGCCGGAACGGCTCGCGGCCTTGAACGGCCTGTTGCACCCGTTGGTCTTCGCTGACTGCGAGGCCTGGTTGGAAAAACAGGCGCATGGCGACGGCACGGCCGAGTGCCGCCCGCCCTATGCGGTGGTGGAAGCGGCCATATTGCTGGAAAGCGGCCTCTACCGACGGATGGACCGCATCATCAGTGTGGAATGCCCCGTAGAGATACAGATTCAACGCGCCTGCCGGCGGGACGGGGTAACGGAAGATATGGTAAGGGCGCGGCTCGCACGCCAATGGTCGGCCGAACAACGGCGGCCGTATGCCGACTTCGTCATAGAAAACGACGGACGGCAAAGCGTATTGGCGGCCGTTCTCGCAATCGACCGCCAATTACACTAAGCTTTCTTTAGAACCATTTGACCAGACGGATGTCCTGACGGTGCACCAGGCCCGGATGCTTGGGATAGACGCGGAACGCATAGTCGTACACGCCGGAAACGTCCACGGGCCAAACGCCGGTGTAGTTCACTTCGTCCGGATTGTCGAAACGCGCGTCGGAGGGCGTCAGTTCCTGCGTGAACAGAATCTTCCGCACCACATCGTTTTCCTTGTTGCCGAAAATCACTTCCACGCCGATGTCCTCGGGCTTGAGGCCGCCCAAATCCAAGCGGATGCCGAAATTGGCGTCTTCGCCCAAGGCCAGCGGGCCTTGCGAGGTCTCCGGCAACTCGACGTCCACGCAGCGCACGCCGTCCCAACGGTTGATGACATTGAGCCGCCACAGCGCCAATGCCGCCGCTTCCTTATAATGGTCGGCCAACAAGCCGCGGCTGCGTTCGGCCAAGGCGTGGTAATACTGCTTGTAATAATCGTCCAACTGGCGGCGCATCGTGAAATGCGGCGCGATTTGGGCGATGTTGTTCTTGATGTACTGAATCCAGCGCGGGCTCATGGCGCCGTTTTCGGCATAGTAGGCCGGCACGATTTCGTTTTCGATAAGGTCGTAAATCGTTTCGGCATCGAGCTGGTTCTGATAAACGGGGTTCTCGTAGGTTTGCTCCTCCTTCAACGCCCAACCGGCGCCGGGACGGTAACCTTCCGCCCACCAGCCGTCCAACACGCTCAGGTTCAGAACGCCGTTCATGATGGCTTTCTCGCCGCTCGTACCGGAGGCTTCCAACGGCCGCGTCGGCGTATTGATCCAAACGTCCACGCCCTGTACGAGATAGCGGGCCACGTCGATGTCGTAGTTTTCGATGAAGATGATTTTGCCACGGAATTCCGGACGGCGCGACACCTCTATAATTTGCTTGATCAAATCCTGACCCGCCTTGTCGGCCGGATGCGCCTTGCCCGCGAAGATGAACTGCACGGGACGCCCCGTCTGTCCGACGATTTTGGCCAAACGGTCGAGGTTGCTCAACAGCAGGTAAGCCCGTTTATAGGTGGCGAAACGACGCGCGAAACCGAACGTCAAGGCCGACGGGTCGAGCGAAGACAGCACCTTGACCATCTCCTGCGGCGTGTCGCCGCGCGACGGCATCTCGGCCTGCAGACGCTCCTTGACGAACGCGATGAGGCGGGCGCGCAACTGCGTACGCACCTGCCATACTTCCTCGTCCGGCACGTTTTGGATATGCGCCCAGCAATCGGCATTGGAAACGTCCTTGCCGAAATCCGCGCCGAAATGCTTTTCGTAAAGCTGTTGCCAAAGCGGATGCGCCCACGTGCGGTAGTGGACGCCGTTGGTTACATAGCCGATGTTTTCCAATTCTTCCGGATAATAGCCCGGATACATGGGCGCGAAAATCTCGCGGCTGACCCGGCCGTGAATCCGGCTCACACCGTTGATTTCTTCCGAAAGATTGGCGGCCAGGAAGCTCATCGAGAATTTGTCGCCCGCACTTTCGTCGTCTTTCTGCCCGAGGGCCATGAACTGATCCCATTCTATTTTGAGACGTCCCGGGAAAGACGACATATAGGTACGCATGATGTCTTCCGAGAACGCATCGTGCCCGGCCGGCACCGGCGTATGGGTCGTGAAGAGCGTGGCCGAACGCACGAGTTCTTCGGCCTGCAGGAACGGCAGGTTTTCGTTTTCCACATATTCCCGCAGACGTTCCAGGCCCATGAACGCGCCATGACCTTCGTTGCAGTGGTAAACATCCGGCTGCAAGCCCATGCAGCGCAATACGCGGATACCGCCCACGCCGAGCAACAATTCCTGTTTGAAACGGTTTTCCCAATCGCCGCCGTACAGCTGATGCGTGATGCTACGGTCAGCCGGCGTGTTTTCCTCAATGTCGGTATCCAACAGATAGAGCGGCACGCGCCCTACGTTCACCAGCCACAGTTTGGCGGTCAGTTGCCGCCCCGGCAGCGAAATCGTCACGGTCTTCCACAAGCCGTCTTCATCGCGTACCGGCAGAATCGGCAGTTTGGAGAAGGCCTGCGGGATATAATCGGCCTGTTGTTCGCCGGCCGCGTTGAGCCGCTGCTGGAAATAGCCGTAACGGTAAAGCAGGCCGATGCCGACCATATCGACGTTCTTGTCGCTGGCCGCTTTGAGGTAGTCGCCGGCCAAAATGCCCAAACCGCCCGAATAAATCTTCAGGCTTTCGTGCAAACCGAACTCCATCGAGAAATACGCGACCTTGGGACCCGCCTTGTGCGCGCCCTCGGCCATATAAGCTTGGAAATCCGCATACACCTTGGCCAAACGCGCCATAAAGTCCGTATCGGCTATCAGCGCCTTGATGCGCTGGCTGGAAAGGCCGTCCAACAAGGCCACCGGATTGTGGCCGCAGGCTTCCCAACGGTTGGGATCGACCGACTCGAACAGCGCCGTGCCTTCCGGCTGCCACGACCACCACAGGTTTTCGGCCAAGCGTTCCAAAGCCGACAAGGCTTCCGGCAACACGCCGCGGATCATGAGCTTGCGCCATTGCGGCAGGATGGGACGGACGGCCGAGAGTTTCTGCAACGTAAACGGCAGTTCCTTGTTCAACAGCGTGGCGTCCTTATTCCATTTGTCGGCGGCCATATCGTAGGCCGTCGCGTATTCTTCCACCAAATTCTGCCACAACGCCTGGCGCGAAACCGCGTAGGCCTGCTTGCGGCATACGTCCATATCGGCGGCCGACAGGGCCGTCCAACGGCAGAGTTGCTCCACCATCCGCGCCACGACGTCGGGGTCGTTGCTGTCGTTTCTATCCACGACCACGACGCCCTGCTGGGCCTCGCGCACGCTTTCCTGCACCCACAGCCCGAAGCCGGCCACGGAGGTCGTCATCGTGGGCAGCGAGAAGGCCGCGCTCTCCAAGGGCGTATAGCCCCACGGTTCGTAATAGGACGGGAACACCGACGCGTCGAAGCCGGTCAGGAAATCGTAGTAAGGCAGGTTGAAGATGCCGTCGGTGCCATCCAGGTAGCAAGGCACGAAAATAACCTTAATCTTGTCTTCGGTACGGTTGTGCAAATCGTCTTGGCGGAGGCGGTTCAACACCGGGTCATGCTCGCTGTCGCTCAGGTAATGCGTGCTGAAATCGTCGGTATGCGCCTCGCCCACGGCAATGCCCGCCTGTTGCAGACGCTGCCGCAAATCCTCGCGGGCGCCGGCATGGCCGGAGGGCACGGCGATAAACGCGATGACCTGACGGTTCAGGTCGGGGCGGCGGTTGAGCTGTGCCAACGTATCGATATAGAGGTCGATGCCTTTGTTCTTGAATTCGTAACGGCCGCTGTTGAGCACGAAGAACGCGTCTTCCGACACCGGCACGTTCAACAAGGCCTCGCTGACGCGGCGCAGCACCTGACGGGCTTCCCGCCGCTTGGTTTCATAGGCCTCGCCCTGCGGCACGAAACGGTCTTCAAAGCCGTTGGGCGTTACCTTGTCAACGCCCTTGCCGAAGAACTGCAAACATTCGCGGTCGGTGATGCGGCTCACAGTCGTGAACGCATCGGCATGGAGGGCCGACAGTTTCTCCATCGAGAATTTGGCGCGGACGCCGAACTTATACGACAGTTCCTCGCCGTTATACGTCTGCAACGCCCCGTAAAGCGGCAGCGCGTTGCCCGCGATGCAACGGCCCAATACGGTGGCGTGCGTCGTAAAGACGGTGGCCACGGCCGGCACCTGTTTTTTGAGGTAGAGCACGCCGGAACCCGTCATCCATTCATGGAAATGGGCATAGACCTTTTCCTGCGGGAAGACCGTATAGTTGTAGAACGTCTCCACCACGCGCGCGGCCGCATAGCCGAACAGCACCGGTTCGATGTAATCCCATTGTCCCGACAGCGAATCCAACTGGAAATCGTTCCAAAAATCGGACAGAATCGCGTCTTTCCGCGCGATGAGCGACATGAAATCGACGAGCACGACCACCGGTTTGCCTTCGGTATTCCAACGGCCGATGCGGAACGAAACGCCCTGGCTTTCGGCATAGGCGCGCCAGCCCTCATGCAATTTCTTATCTTCGATGAACTCGCGGTTATCGCGGTCTTTCCATACATCGGGGCCTATCAGGAAATAGCGGTCGCCGAACATCCGCTGCATACTGCTGACCTTCGTCGATATAACGGTATATATACCACCCACTTTGTTGCAGACTTCCCAGGAAGTCTCGAACAGATAACTGTCTGCTTTCTTTGTCATAATATATACTTAATATACTTGTTTAACGCTGCTTAATCCAATCCGAGCCGCTGCGAGAGGTCGGACAGAACGTTCATGTAATTGATATAGCCGTCGTAGGGGCTGTCGTAGGGCCGGAGGTAACGCGGCGAAGGCGTGTCGGAAAACCATTTCGTACTCATGAAATGCAAATGGTCGGAACCCGTCAGATACATGAAATCCTTGATGAGTTCCTTGTCTTTGGTCTTTTCGACGGCCGTCCACATCCGTTTCAGATTGGCCACGGCGTCGCGCTGCATATCGTTGCCGTAGCAGGCCGTCAGGTCGCGTTCCTCGTCCACGCACGAAATGGGCGTCGGCACGTGCAAATCGCCCACGGGCGTCTGTTTGCAGAGTTGCGATGGCGTTACGAACGCATAGTCCTTGCGCTGCGCCACTTGGTCGATAAGGGCGGAGAGGAACGCGAAGATGCCGCTTTCCTCCGGCTGGAACTCGCCCAACACGGCATAGTCGATGCAGAGCACGATTTGCGTGTCGCCGGGTTCGGCATCCACGGCCTGCAGGAACTTCTCGACGGTATAGGGCCACTGATCCCAATTGCGGTCGGAGAAGCGCAACGAAAGGTTTTCGCTCAGCACCGGGTCGCGCAACAACAGCGGCAGGCCCGTGTCCGGATGGGCGTAGAGATAATGCGGGCTCTTCCAACCCAAGATATGGCGCGCGCCCTCGGCCACCATGCCCTTGAACTTCATTTCGGCCGCCCATTGCCCGATTTCATCGCTATATATCAAATCGGTATTCAACAGCACCGACGGCGTTTTCTTGAACACCGCCCGCAGTTTCTTGCGGTGCGCTTCCACCTGCGAGCAGAAGAAATTACGCGAAATCAGCGACCCCAACGAACAGGAATAGGGTTCGGCCAAAAATTCGACTTCCTTGTGGGCGGCCAAGGCTTGGAATTCACCTAACAAGTCGGGCGCATACCACTGCATCTGATCCATGGCCGTACCCGAAAACGCGAACGAGAACGCGAATTGCTTGGGATAACGTTCCAAGGCGTCTTTCATCAAGGCATTGGCCTTGTCGTAGGACTGCTCGGCAAAACGCTTCAGCGCGTATTTATTTTGGTAGTCATCGTAATAGTCGTGATTCTCGCCTATGTCGAAAAAACGGTATTTCCGCAGGCGGAACGGCTGATGTACTTTAAATATTAAGGCTATCTTTTTCATAACTCTCGCTTTTATCTTGTCATTATTTGAACCGGCTTATCTATCCCGCACGGCCATTTCGTAAACCTGCAGGAGATGCTTGGCGGCGTTTTCCCATTTGAGCCGGTTCACTTCCTCGGCGCCGTAACGGCGGAACATGGCCGAAAGCGGCGGATAGTGCAACAGCCCGTAGATGGCATCGGCCATGGCGTCCACATCCCAAAAGTCGATTTTGAGCGCGTGTTCAAGAATCTCGGATACGCCCGACTGCTTGGATATGACGACCGGCACGTTGGAGCGCATGGCTTCCAACGGCGAAATGCCGAAAGGCTCCGACACCGAAGGCATGACATAGACGTCGCTCATGCGGAACATCCGGTCCACCTCCGGGCCTTTGAGGAAGCCCGCGAAATGGAAATGCGAACCGAGTTGCAGGGCGGCCACCCGCTCCACAATGCGGTTGAACATATCGCCCGAACCGGCCATGACGAAATGGACGCTCGGGTCGCGTTGCAGAATCAGACGCGCGGCCTCCACGAAATATTCCGGCCCTTTCTGATAGGTGACGCGGCCGAGGAACGTGACGATCTTGCGCTTGGGCACGGCCTTGCCACGTTTGGCCCGCGTAGCCACCGCCGGTTGCGCCGGCGCGACGGGTTCACCCGCCGAGGGTTCCACGGCATTATAGACCGTATGCACCTTTTCGGCCGGAATGCCGTAACGGTGGATGACGATGTCGCGCGTATAGTTGCTGACCGTGATGATGCGGTCGGCCGCCAGCATCCCGCGCCGTTCGATGTCGAACACGCGCGTGTTGACGTTCTCGCCCGTACGGTCGAATTCGGTGGCATGGACGTGGATGACCAAGGGTTTACCGCTCACGCGCTTGGCCGCGATACCGGCCATATAGGTAAGCCAATCGTGGGCATGGATGACGTCGAACTGCTGTTGGGAAGCCACCGTGGAGGCCACCATCGCGTAGCGTTCCACTTCTTCCATCAGGTTCTGTTTATACTGACCCGAAAACGTGAACTTCCGCTTGGCGGACACTTCCCCCGACTGCCAACTGCCGCTTTCCGAGCGGTTGTGCAGCGAGAAATAGTCGTCCAGACCGACATACGGAATGAGGTTGGCGCCGATTTGGATATAGGTCAGATTCTTCCACCACGATTCGTACATCGGGTGCCGCAAATCCACCTCCACCTGATCGGCCGACACCATGCGCGCCACGCCCTGGTCTTCGTCACCGTAAAGTTTGGGCGCCGTGAAGATGACCTCCACGCCTTGCGCAAGCAAGCCACGGCACATACCGTAACACGCCGTTCCCAAACCGCCCGTGATATGGGGCGGGAATTCCCACCCGAACATCAATACTCTCATGACTGCAACATTTCATTGATTCGTAAAAGGGCGGACACGCTCCACGCCTGCGAGACGGCGCCGCGCGGCGTATGCGGCGGGTTGCCGTCGTATATTTCGGACACGGTGCCCATACAGAGTTCGCCCAAAGCCGGTTCGAACTGCTGCCATATCTTTTCCAACATCGGCCGCGCCTGCTCGCCGTAAACGGCCTGGCAAGCCTCGGCAAACGGTTCCAACAGCCACACCCACACAATCCCCTGGTGGTAACGGGCGTCACGCGTGGGCTGATCGCCTTCGTAAACGCCTTCGTAGCGGCTGTCCATCGGGGCCAACGTCCGCAAGCCGCGCGGCGTCAACAGCATCTGCTTGACGTGTTCCACCACGAGCTGGCAGATTTTATTGCTGATGGCCTTATACGGCAGGGCGGCCGCGATGATTTGATTGGGACGGAGCGAGAAGTCGCCCCGGCCGTCCGACACGACGTCGGCCAAATAGCCGTATTGTTTGCTCCAGAATGCGGCCTTGAACCGTTCGGGGAATTCGTCCATCGGCTGCTGCCAACGCGCCAGGAATCCGGCCGCGCCCGCCGCATCGTATTGTCGGAGGCTGTCGGCGATAAAGCGGAGGGCGTTGTACCAAAGCGCGTTGATTTCGACCGGCGCGCCGGCGCGTGGCGTAATCGGCCGGCCGTCCACCACCGCGTCCATCCACGTCAGCGCCTTGCCCGGCTGGGCGGCATAGACCAGCCCGTCTTGCCCCAGGCCGATGCCCGGATGGGTGCCGGAGGCGAACCCGTCCACAACGGCCATGACCGCCGCGCCGTACTTCTGCCAGATGCGCGGCCGCTCCGGTTCCGACACGGCCATCATATAACGTTGCACGGCATGGACGAACCACAGCGGCGCATCCACCGAATTGTAGGCGGCTTCGTTGCCCGTACCCACATTGGGGAACAACGCGCCCTGCCGGTCGGCCAGCATCCCGTCCAAGACGGCTTCGGCCGTCTCGAACCGCTTGGTGGATAACGTGAGCCCCGGCAACGCGATGAACGTATCGCGCCCCCACGGCCCGAACCAAGGATAGCCCGCCATAATCTGCGTGCGGCCTTGCCGTTGCACGATAAGGTCGGCCGCCGCATTCTCCAGGCAATGCAACGCGCTGTCGGCCGGCTGCGCCTGCCGCTTGCCCTCTTCGAAGGCCTCGGCGAAATCGTGCAAGGCCGGCTGCTGGCCGAACGAATCCACACCGGCCGTTACATAGACCGTTTCGCCCACCTGTATCGGCATACGGAACAAACCGGGCGTAAACCAGTCTTCCTTGAACGGATAGCCGCGCCGTTCCTCCTGCCAATACGTGATATCGTAGTACCAGTCCGGCTTTTCCTCGAAGCCGAGCCCGTACATCCCTTCGATAAACAAATCCGAATAATCGTCGTAGAGCCGCAATTTGATGCCGGACGGCAGAATCTGCACCTGTTCGCAGGCCCGGTCAGACCGCCGCGCCACCTCGTGCTGGCGGCGGAACACGCAGAACGGCCGCAACTCCAGGATGGTGGGCGAATGCGCCTCTTCTAACGTATAGGCGATGAACAGCCGGTTGAGCCGCTTGTGCATCAACAGTTCCTTGCGCAACAATACGCCGCCCACGCGGTACCACCAGCACGGATGCGGCATCAGCGCGAATTTTTCCAGATACTTGTGGCCTTTGGGTTCGTAGATATCGCCATAGCGCGTCACCCCGAGATGAAACGCCTTGCCGTGCTGACGGACCGTTTCCTGCATCTGCGCGAGCAAGACGTAGTTGTCTTGCCCCAGAGCCGGTTGCGGCGCCACATACAGCCCGTGGTACTTGCGCGTATGGCAACCCGCCACCGTGGAGGAAGCGTAGCAACCGTTCTCGCCCGTACAGAGCCACTCCCGTTGCAGGGAGCCGGACAGATTGGCCAACTGTATTTTATCCAAAGACAGGTCGAAATGCTGTTTCATACTTCAGGATTTTTATCGCTAAAAACGGTTTTTATTACTAAAAAGCTTCTTCTTTAATCCGGCCGTCCGCACACATGAGGATACGGGACGGAAATTTGCTGATCATCAGAAAATCGTGCGTGGCCAACAGGACGGCGCAACCGCCCTTGCTGATTTCCACAAGCAGTTTCATAATTTCCTCCGACGTGCCGGGATCCAGGTTTCCCGTCGGCTCGTCAGCCAATATCAACTCAGGATCGTTGAGCAAGGCCCGCGCGATGGCCACGCGCTGCTGTTCGCCGCCCGAAAGCCGGTACGGCATTTTGTAGGCCTGCGTTTTGAGCCCGACCTTTTCCAGTACCTCTTCGATGCGTTGCTCCATCGCGTCCTTGTCTTTCCAAGCCGTGGCCTTGAGCACGAACATCAGGTTGTCGTGGATATTGCGGTCCATAAGCAGTTGGAAATCCTGAAACACGATGCCGATTTGACGCCGCAGATACGGTATTTCCTTGTCGCGCAGCCCATCCAAGCGTTGGCCGCAGACTTCCACCTCGCCCGCCTGTACCGGAAGGTCGGCGTAGAGCGTCCGCAAAAGCGAACTCTTGCCCGTGCCGGTCTTGCCGATGAGATAGACGAATTCGCCGCGCCGCATCGACAGGTTGACCTGCGACAGAATCAGATAGTTTTTCTGATAGACGTCCAACTGACGGACATCAATCACGTTATCGGCATTGGTTTCCATAATGTCTGCTCCGCTATATATATTTATTCACCTATGCCCATGGCGGCCTTGATGGCCTGTACATCGGCCTTCAAGGATTCCAATTCGGTTTTCAAACGGTCGATTTCGGCGGCCTGCGTTTCAACGGTTTGTTCCAACCGCTGCGTATATTGCCACAACACGGGCAACAGGCCGGTATAGTTCAAGCCCTTGATGCCTTTTTTGCTGGTACTTACCAAATGCGGGAAATACCGTTCCACATCCTGCGCGATAAAGCCGAACCGCAGGATTTGTTCCTCATCATCTTTGAAACGGTAACGTACGGGGTGCAAGGCCTGCAAAACCGCGTAATCCGCCTCCAACAGCCGGATATCGGTTTTTAAGCAACTATCCGACCATTCATCGACCGTTTTCACATGAATCTCCGATTTATCGCCAATGATAGACAACTCTCCTTTTTCAGACAATTCCAACACATTCCTACGTTGGCTACGACCCGTCCCCACGCCAACGACCAAAGCCGGCAAATCCCAAGATTCCAATTCTTTGTTATTGTACATACCCAATATAACGCCTCTTTCGTCTTCGAATTCCAGTCTATGCCCGATGACAATAGGCCCATAATCGGTAAAACCGGCTCTTTGAGCCGGCCCTACGACATTGCCGAATCCGATATTGACGGTTTCATTGTGGTTCCGCGTCGTCAAGTCCATGCCGATATTGACGGTACCCGCCTCGCATTTGTCCACTTCATTGAACTGTCCGATGCTGATGACATCCGAAGAACCGTTGATAACTTTCAAATCCATGCCTATTTGGAAATTCCGGTCCGATGATTGATAAACCGAAGGTCTTTTCCCTTTGATATCGCTGCCTATCGCCACACTGTTCTCACCCTCGATTTCATGTCCGGAGCCCAGCACCACGCTGCCGCCCGCTTTATCGCTCACCTCCAATTCCGTCCCGATGGCCACCGCGTCGTCGCCTGCATTCACCACGTCATACCCCATCGAAACACTCCGGGCACCGACCGCCTTGAAGGTGGCTGCCCCAAGGTTGGGGGATGAGCCGTGGCCGATGCCGACCGCACGCATGCCGGAAACGAACAGGTTATGCCCCAAGGCCAAGCCCTGCTCATCGTTCGCGACACTGTTCTGACCGAAGACCATCGCGTTCTCTCCCTGCGCCTCGGTTTTCTTACCGATGGCCACGTTATCCGGCGCCGTCGCTTGCGCACCGGTGCCCAATGCGATGGAGTTTTCGCCCAGATTGGCGGTATTCCACAAACTCAACGACCCGGCTTCGAGTTTACCCATCCGCAAAGCGCCCTTGCCGGCATGCCAATAAAGATGGTGCCCGGCCTCCCAATCACCCGGCGCGTCTTGGTCATCGCCCGGCGTTCCGGACAGCAACAACGCACCGTCCTGCACATGCAGACGCGTCTTCGGCCGTTCGAGCCCGATGCCCACGCGGACAAACTGCCCTTCGTTCAGTTTTGTATATACATAATCCGTCGTGCCGTCCGGCTGGAAGCCCCAGACCGACGCACCGCCGCCGAAACGCAAGACCTTGTTGAGGCTGTCGATGGTCACGCCATCCCCGCCCAAACGATAGGCCTCGCTTTGGTTCAACTTGTTGCCGACCCACACTTGGTTATAGGGCAAATCCTTGTATTGCAGGTTGTGGTTACCGGAAACCGTACCGTTGATTTCCATTTCGTTTTCCACAATCATCAATTCGGGACTGATGAACTGGCTGCCGGCATAGACCGCCCCCGTCGGTTCGTCGTACCGCATATCGGTCGTATGCAATTGCCCGGCCATCTCATCCCAATAGGTCATAAAACCGTCATGGCAATCCTCGCAGCCGGCACCGCCGCCTCCGCCGCCGCCCGCACGCCATCCCAGCGTTCCTTCGTCATCGATCAAAACCAACGTCTGATTCCGGTTACCGCGCGCGGTCGGGAACTTATAGGCCTCGTCACCCGTGTAGAACTGCAATTGGCCATCGTAGGTCTCCGAGACCTTGGAATCGACCAGATTCATATAACCGGCGTCATACTTGGGCAAAAAGCCGTCCGTCAGCCCGTAACCGACACTCGCGTTGCCGGCATAGAGCGCATAGGGTACCGAAAGCAGTTCGGAAGCCCCCATCATCGTATAGCCGTTGTCATCGGCCTGGATTTCCACCTGGGCGTAAATCGGGCTGTTTTCCCAAGGCACGTCCGACAGACTGGCGGCTCCCGCGCCGGACGCTTGACCGCGCCCGATTTCCAACAGCAACAGGCCGAAGGCATCGGTCGTCAAGTCGGTATGCGTTTCCTGATAGAGAATCGTGCCGGCCGGCGAACCCTGCCGCAACGTAATCCGAATGGCCAAATCCGTACGGTCCACCATCGGCTCGCCTTCCAAATCGCGCAACACCGCCTGGTATTTAATGACGGGCGGCACGCCTTCCGCCTGCAAGGCGCGGTTCCCCACGCTGGCCAAACACAACAATCCGGCACACAACCACCTCAACCAATTGCTTCCTGTTCGTTTCTCCATATCCGTAACCACCGTTAAATGATGAGAAAATGCTATTTAGTTTTTGACAATCTTATACGTTTTGCTTCTGACCGCTTCCGTATGGAGCGCGCCCCCCTCCGGTGCCAACCGCAACGTCAGGTGCAGCAGGTACGTGCCGGCCGGATAAGCCGACAAATCCAAGGTTTCCCGCCAGGGCAACCGGCCGGCCGGCACATGGCGCAACCGCCGCCCGCGCATATCCGTCAACACGACGTCGGCCGCAATGCTCCCCGCGCCTATCGGGTTGAGCACGACCTGCAACGGCCCGTGCGTCGGATTCGGGTAGCAGAGGACTTCCACCAGCCGTTCCGTTTCCACGGCCAAAGGCAACCAGGCCGTATCCATGTCGATGGTGTCGGCAATAAACCCTTCGCCCTGCAAAAAGCCTTGGCTGATAATCTTTTTGGAACCCGCATAGGTTTCCCCTATGGGCTCGCCTATCGTCCACGTCATCAGGCAGGCCTCCCCGCCGAACCCCAGCGCCTGCCGCTTGGTCTCTCCGCCGGAAGACAGCACTTCCCGCCCTATCGTTTGGGCGGAAAGCAGGCCGAGGGAGCCGCCAAGCCCCAGGATGGCCGCCATCAGCCACAAGCGTGCGCAACGCCCTCCAATATGCTGTCCGTATTGTTTTTCCATACCTACAGAATAATCTGCGAATTTAAGATTTTTTTAGCAAAACGACAAATTGTATTTCCGTAAAAATTTCGTACTTTTGCGACCTTGATTGAAAAATTAGGTTTCACATGAATATCAGCAGAGAAAACGCAACGCAGCACAACGCTTACATCAAAATCGAGCTGGAACCGGCCGATTATCAGACGGCCGTGGCCAATGAACTCAAAGCGTACCGCAAAAAAGTACAACTGAACGGTTTCCGCGCGGGCATGGTGCCGGCCGGACTGGTCAAGAAAATGTACGGCAAAGCCATTTTGGCCGAAGAAGTCAACAAGATTATTTCCAACAAGTTGCAGCAATATATCGCGGACGAGAAATTGGATATTTTAGGTCAGCCCATTTCGGCCAAGGACGAAGAGACGGTGGCGAATTTCGAAAACCCCGACAAATTCGTGTTCTGGTTTGAAATCGGCCTCGCGCCCGACTTCAAACTGGATCTCGGCAAGCTGACGGCCACGCGCTATCAGATTAAAATCGACGACGCGATGGTGGACAAATACGCGGACGACATCCGTCGCCGCTACGGCCAGCTGACGAGCCCCGAAAAGGCGGCCGAAGAAGACCTGTTGGGCGGCGAACTCGTCCAACTCGGCGAAGACGGCAACCCGAAGGAAGGCGGCCTGAACACCAAGACTTCGATTGCCATCAATACGCTCGGCCTGAAGACGATTCAGAAGAAATTTATCGGCAAATCGGTAGGCGCCGCCGTGGATTTCCCGGTTCAGAAAGCGTTTAAGAACGCGACCGACCTGGCCGCCATGTTGCATATCTCGAAAGAGGAGGCCGAAAAGCTGGAAGGCGACTTCCGCTTTACGATTGAAAGCGTCAGCCATATCGAACCGGCCGAACTGAACGAAGACTTATACAAAAAGGTTTATCCGTCGGCCGACATCAAGGACGAAGCCGGCTTCAAGGACGCCATCCGCAACGAGGCCAAACAGTTCTACAGCCGCGACACCGACCGCAAGTTCATGAACGACGTCATTGACCTGCTCGTGGAAAAGACGGCCATGGATCTGCCCGAAGAATTCCTGAAACGCTGGATTCTGCAAGGCGACACGAACCGCAAGCCGGGCGAAGCCGCGCTGACGCCGGAAATCGTGGAAAAGGAATTCCCGATGTACGCCAACTCCATCAAATGGCAGTTGATTGAAAGCCGTTTGATTAAGGACAACAACATCGACATCAAGCCCGAAGACCTGCGCGCTTTCTACCGCGAACGCGTACTTTCGCAGTACTTCCCGGTTCAGACGCAGGACGAGGAAACGAACAAGCGCATCGACCGCGTCATCGACAGCATGATGCAGAAACAGGAAGAAATCAAGCGCGTTTACGACGCCATGATGGACGAAAAGATGATCGCGCTCTTCCTCGAAAAGGTTAAACAGAACGACAAGGCGGTTTCGTATGACGAATTCGTCGCGTTGTTGAACCCCGGTAAATAATTATGGATTACAACGAATTTAGAAAATACGCCATCGGCCACCGCGGCATCAACAGTTTGACGTTCGATGCCGTGACGGCCGCGCAGGCCAAAGCCTATTACGTTTCGCCGACGATTATCGAGGAACGCCAGTTGAACGTGGCGACGATGGACGTTTTCTCGCGTTTGATGATGGACCGCATCATTTTCCTCGGCGTGCCCATCGACGACCAGGTGGCCAACGTCATCCAGGCGCAGTTGCTGTTTTTAGATTCGGTGGATTCGCAGAAAGACATCCAGATTTATCTGAACACGCCGGGCGGTTCGGTATATGCGGGCCTGGGCATCTACGACACGATGCAGTACGTGACGCCGGACGTGGCCACGATTTGCACGGGCATGGCCGCCTCTATGGGCGCGGTCTTGCTCTGCGCCGGTCAGAAAGGCAAACGCACGGCCCTGCCGCACGCGCGCGTTCTGATTCACCAGCCGATGGGCGGTGCCGAAGGCCAGGCCTCGGACATCGAAATCACGGCGCGCGAGATTCTGAAACTGAAAAAGGAACTTTACGATATTTTGGCGCAGCACAGCGGTCAGCCCTACGACAAGATTTATCAGGATGCCGACCGCGATTACTGGATGACGGCGGAGGAAGCCCTGGCCTACGGCATGATTGACGAGGTGCTGGCCAAATCGGATAAGAAAGCCTGATTTCCATGCTCTGCCTGATTCTGCTGCTCGTTATCTACAAGGCCTTGCTGGCCGTCAGCCTATGGGCGGCGTTCAAGGACAGCGGCCGCAATCCTTATTGGCTGTTCGTGCCGTTTTACGCCGAATGGCTTTGGATTAAAATAACGGGCCGGAGATGGTATCTCTATTATCCGTTTCTGCTTCTGCCGTTCCTCAACTGCTTTGTATTTTGGGTACTTTGCATTGAAACGGCCTACGGCTACAAACGCCACGGCTTGCTCGACTGCTTTCTGGCGGCGGCCGTTCCCTTCGTTTTCTTCCCTTACTTGGCCTACAAGCGGCGGTTGCATTTCGAAAACCCGGCCCTGTTGCCGCCCTTCCCCAAGACGCCGACGCGGGAATGGATAGACACGCTCTGCTTCGCGCTGGCGGTGGCCTTGATTGTACACGGCTTTTATTTCAAAGGTTATGTCATTCCGTCGTCCTCGATGGAAAAGAGCCTGCAGGTGGGCGACTTCCTGTTCGTCAGCAAGATTCACTACGGCCCGCGCCTGCCCAACACGCCGGTTGCGTTTCCGTTCGTGCTGCATACGATGCCGCTGACGAAAGACAAGCCCTCGTTCGTGTCCGGCATCCAGTTGCCCTATTACCGTTTTCCGGGCTTCACCACGGTCAAGCGCAACGACGTCATCGTGTTCAACTTTCCCGACGGCGACACCGTATCGACGGTTTACCAAAGCAATGTCAGCTATTATACGTTGGTGAACCAGGTGGGACGCGAGGCGGTATGGCGTGACCGCAACCGCTTCGGCCGCATCGTGTACCGTCCCGTGGACCGGCGCGAGAGCTTTGTGAAACGCTGCATCGCCGTGGGCGGCGACACGGTGGAACTGCGTGACGGCAAGACGTACGTAAACGGACAACGCGCCGAAGACCCGCGCCAACTGGAACAGAACTACCGCATTCTGCCGCAACCGTGGCTGATGGCGCGTCAGGAATGGCTGCAATTGGGCGTTTCGGGCGAAGACCTGAAGCAACTGTTCAATCCGAATTACGGCCGCGTGCCGTTGACGCGACAGATGGCGGCGGCCATCGACGCGGACGGCCGTCTGACCGCCGAAATCGACCTGATGCCGGCGGGCGTGGCCGACCGTCAACTGTTTCCGTTCGACCCGCAGCGCTATGCCTGGAACATTGACCAATACGGCCCGGTTTATGTACCGCGCAAGGGCGACTCGGTCTTGCTGACGGAGGACAACATCGCGCTTTACCGACGGCTCATCACGACTTTCGAAGGCCATACGCTGACCGAAAAGGACGGCGACTTCTTTGTGGACGGCCAAGCCTGCCGTTACTATACGTTCGGCATGAATTACTACTGGGCGATGGGCGACAACCGCCACAACTCGGCCGACTCGCGCTACTGGGGCTTCGTGCCCGAAGACCACATCGTGGGCAAAGCGTTTTGGATATGGATGTCTTGGAATAAAGACGGCAAGGGTTTCCACAAA
Organism: uncultured Bacteroidales bacterium; assembly: GCA_947174375.1. Classification (GTDB taxonomy): domain Bacteria; phylum Bacteroidota; class Bacteroidia; order Bacteroidales; family P3; genus CAMXAS01. The sequence continues at coordinate 9,235 of CAMWIS010000004.1, read as the reverse complement.
ATCCGTTGGAACCGCATCGGCAGAACGATCCGGTAATTATTTTTTCTCCGCCTGTTTACGCGCTTTCTTCTCTTCACGCTGTTTGCGGCGCTCCTCTTTCGTGAGGCCGATGCGCGAGAACAATTCCTTGGCCGTATTGAAATCGCGGCGGAAAATGACACCCAAGCCTTGCGTATAGGTATTGTCGGGCTGGTTCAGACTCTTTTCGTTAGAACGGTTGAAGGCCTTGAGGCGCAGCTGTTCCGTAAATTTCCATTCGATATTGACGTCGCCCACGACCGAGGCGGCGGCCTGGGCATCTTTTTCCGACACCCCGATATTGCCGTCTATCGACAGGCGGTCGTCGAACAGCTGCCCCGACAGCATGACCTGGAACTCCGACTCGTTCATCTCGCTGGCCGGCGTGTAATTCATGCCCACGTTGAAATTCGTGGACAGGCGGGACAGGAAGTTGTTGAACTGGTTGAACAGCAATTCGGATGAAGACACCAGCGCGTTGCCGCCCGCCATCGCGCCGCCCTGATCGTTGCCGACGGACATGAAGCTGTTGAGCATCAGCAGCGAAAACGTCTGCCGTATCATTTCGTCTTCGTCTTCCTTGTTGACATAGCTGAAGAACAGGTCTTGGATATCCGCCTCCACGTTCGGCAGGTTGATATCGAAACTGATATCCGGATTCATCAGGTTGCCGTCCAATTCGATGATGCTTTCCACGCCGACTTTCTTACGCAGGTTGCTTTCGTCTATCAGCGAGGAGCCGGCGGAAGCCAAGACCGGATAAAGGCTCGTCCTTGTAGTATATACCGCATCCACATCAACGCGCGCGTCCGTAATCGGCCCCGTCCAAACGATACTCCCGCCCTCTTTGAGTTTGAAGCGTTTGTTGATTAAATCCATCATCGAGAAATCGAACATACCGTCCAAGATACGGTAGGTGCCGAACAACTGGGTGCCGCGCGAATCGACCAACAGACGCAGGTTGCCCTCGCCCGTGGCATTCAAAAGGCCGTTGATCGTCGTATTGCGGATGTCGAGCCCGACCGCCAGATTGGGCGTCACCTCCAACGCCAATTCCAAGGTCAACTGACCGCGTCGCCTTACTTTCTGCTGACGGCGGGCATAGAACGCCTTTAAGGGGTCGATATCGACGGGTCTGTCGGATTCAAAACGGATGAAATTGGAGGACGAAGCCCCGGAGGTGGATGAAAGGTCGAAATCGATATGGGAGTCTTCTTCCGTCCGTCCCTTGACGGCGATGGCGAGGTTGTTCGTCGGCCCGGTGATATCGATCCGCCCGGTGGCGAAAACGCGGCCGGAATAAAGCACATCCTTGCTCGGATTGGTATTCAGCACCAAGAATTTCTCGAAATCCAACCGCAGTTCCAAGGCCATGTCCTTGAAATAACGGTGTCGGATCAACCCGCCCAAACGGCCCTGCGTGCCGTATTGCACATCCCGCATCCGGGAGTTGTTGAACCGGATTTCGTTTTCCGTCAGCCGCAACGCGAAATTGCCGAACTGATAACGCGTTTGCAGGATTTTAACCGTCATCGCGATGTTGCGGCTATCCGCCTGCAAGTCCCATTTCATCTGTTTGACCGGCCCGGAGATACGCAACGTGCCATCCATCTCGCCCGCCAAATCCGAAGCGAAACTGCGGAAATAGCCGCTCAGGAAATGCACGGGCAGGTTCTTCATTTTGCCCCTGAAATCCACCGACTTCTGGCTCAAATCATAATAACCGCTGACGCTCAACAGCGGATAGGATACGGTATCGGGGCCGACGGTCAACTGACCGTTGATGCGGCGGCTTTCGCGGTTGAACACGGCCTTCAACAAGCCGCGGCCATAGGCGCCGCCATTGAGGGCCAAGCCTTCTATTTCGATGTCCGACACGAGATTGAAACTCTGCCTGGGGTCGCGCACCTGCAACGAGCCGTTGATTTTGCCGGCCACTTCCATGCCGACCTGACGCGTGAACGGCGACAGATAGGCCATGTCGAACGAACGGAACGCCAGATTGAGCGAAGCCGCCGTATCGGCCGCCCAACGGCCGTTCAACAAGATGGATTCGGATTCCTGCAACGCATGGACACCGACGTTTTTAAAACGCATCTCGCCTTTCCGCCACAGCCACGAAGCGTCCGGATAAATCTGCCACGGATGGCCCGCGAATACGAAATACGAGGTGTCGAAACGGAGCCGCAACACCCGGAAATCGGACAAATCCACCGTGGCTTCCAAATAACCGGACGACTTGGCGCGGCCGGTACTGTCGGAGGGATTGAACCAAGCGAGTTGCCAATCAATGCGGCGGCCGCTGTCCAAGGCCACTTCCGTTTGGAAATTCTTGAGCGAAAGACTGTCGTTCAGGTAGATGGTGGACGCTGCCACGGAGGCCGCCAAACGCGTATGCGTGGCCGCGTCCGTCTTGATACGCAAGCTGCCGTCGGTAAACAGAATGTTCTTGAAGCCGATGTAACGGCTATCCAGTTGCAGGTCGCAAGCCGGCGCGGCCGCATCGTAATGCAGGTGCAAGCGCGTGCTGTCGTCCAACTGAAGGGCCGGCGCGAACAATTCCAACAGCCGGTTGATGCCATAGACCTGCCCCCCGTAACGATAGGCGGACAGCACCAAATCCAGGTCGAACCGCTGGGCATCTTTGGCACGGCCGGATTTACCCTCCTGTTCAAACAGCCCCAAGCCCGGCAGATAGGTACGCAACACATCCTTGTATAGGGACGGGATGCGGCTGATGGTATAATGCCCGTTGAGCGTCAAGCGCAGGAAATCGGACGTAACCTCCGTGGTTTTATGCAGCGAATCCGTTTCGTGCGTGGCCAACTGGAGGCTCGGCAGATAGAACGTGTAACCGCGGCGTTCGACCTGTAGGTTACGGATGCCCAAATTGCCCAACAAATCGTCCAGCCCGTGCCCCACATAGTCGGTGGATACCTGCCCGCCCACGGTGAACGGCTGTTCGTCATTGACGAAGCCCAAGGCCTGCAGGTCTATTTTATGCACATCCAACATATAGCGGGAAACCGGCTCCGCCTGCTCGTAATCCAACAGACCGTCGAAACTGAAATTGAGATTCGTATCCGCACTGACGACCGAACCGTGGAAATAATTTTTCCTCAGTTGCCCGTTCAACACGATGGTATCGATGGGATACCCTTTCAGGCTCAAGTTGAACAGCCTGCCGTCCAATTCGTAACGCATCTCATCGAAATGCGCGCCCGTGACCGCCACCTGCAAATCGGCATCCACGGTTCCGATTAAGTCCGAACGGCCCGTCAACTGTCCCACATTGAGCGCGGAGGCCGTCAACAGACCCTTCAACCGCGGTTCCGCCACCGAGTCCTGCGAACGGACATCCACGTTCACGTCGCCCAGGTTGGTACGGAGCGCCAAACGGGTGTTGAATTTTTCCAAATCGCCTTTGAAGTCGCCCTGCAACGCGGCGTATGCCAAGGCGTCCAAAGAAGCCGGCAACGACAGGCGCCCCGAAGCGAAATCCTCGATGCCGAGCAGGTCTTGACGCGTAACGTTGAGTTCCGTCAGCTGCAAATCGATATCCCCGCCCCGCAGCGCCGGGAAACCGCGCCAATGAAGATCGGCCGAAAGCCGGCTTTCCCGCCCGAAACGCACGACTAAGTTACGGAGCGCGATATCGCTGAGCGGCCCGCTGACCTGACCGGAGAGCAGGACGGTTTGCCGGTAGTTCTGCAAAGGCTTGGCGAAATAGCCCAAGTCTTGCGTCGCCAAACGCGAGCCTTTCGCCACATCGGCCTCCATGCGGACGGCATGGGCGAAATTGCGGAACGCCCGCGGGCAATCGTAGTTGAATTGCAGCTGCCCTTTGATATGGGAACCGGACGTTTCCAAGTCCAAATCCCGCAATACCAAGCGGTCGGGGAAGAAGCCGACCCAGCCGCTCAAACGCCGCACGTCGAGCCCGCACTTTTCCCGCGCCGAGAGCGATTGCACGCGGGCGCAGACATGACGGTTGAACACATGGAGGTTGCGGATGCGCGCGTTGAAAACCGGCACCTCGATATGCTTGAAATCGATGCGGCCATCGTCCCGCACCGGCTTGGAACGGTTGTCATAAACGAAAAAGCCTTCCTCCACGCGCAAGCGCCGGATGGAAGTCACGCTCCGCTTGTCTTTGTTCTTCTTGAGCGTGCCGAATTGCGCGAGCAAGGCCTTGAAATCCGAAACGCTGTCGGCCGACCGGCGGATGATATGCAACCGGGGACGCTGTACGGAAAGCACCGCGATGTCAACGCCTTTGAACACATAGCTACGCAAGGACAGATAGACCGATTCGGCCTCGACCATCGGTTCGCCCCGTTTATCCAAAACGCGGAAATCACAGACCCTGACCGCCTTTTTGAACAAACTGAACTGCAATTGCCCGACATGCACGTCAAGCCCCGACCAACGGCTGCAGAAATCGCCCGCATACCGGCCCGCGGCCGACTGAAACCATACGGAATGCAGGAATCCGGAAAGCACCAATACGAATATCAACAGGAATCCGCCGATGCGTTTGAGCCAGACGCCCCCATATTTTAATATTCTTTTCAATTTCCTTACCTTTGCAATCCATATTTAGCCGGGAAGTACGGTACGCCAATCCGTTGGCGCATCCGTAGCCGTTCGGCGACATAAAATACAAAGATACGATTTTTTAGATAACCGCATGGCCCTTATCCTTGCCATAGAATCTTCCTGCGACGATACGTCGGCGGCCGTTTTGGAGAACGACCGCGTGCTGTCCAATATGATTGCGGGGCAGAAAGTGCATGAGATGTACGGCGGTGTGGTGCCGGAACTGGCCTCGCGCGCGCATCAGGAGAACATCGTGCCCGTGGTGGACGCGGCCTTGAAATCGGCCGGCGTCAAGGCGTCGGACTTGGACGCCATTGCGTTTACGGGCGGCCCCGGCCTGTTGGGCTCGCTGCTCGTCGGCGTTTCGTTCGCCAAAAGCATGGCGTGGGCGTTGGGCTGCCCGATGGTGGCGGTCAACCACTTGGAAGCGCACGTGCTGGCGCATTTCCTTAAACAACCCGGCGAACAAAAGGACGTGCCTGAGTTTCCGTACCTCTGCCTGTTGGTGTCCGGCGGCCATACGCAGATTCTGAAAGTATGCAGCCCGTTCCATTTCGAAACGTTGGGCACGACGATTGACGACGCGGCCGGTGAAACCATCGACAAGGCGGCCAAAATCATGGGCCTGCCCTATCCCGGCGGCCCGGTCATCGACCGTTTGGCGCAGACGGGCAACCCCAAGGCGTTCCGTTTGGCCAAACCGCGCATTCCGGAGTTGAATTACAGTTTCAGCGGGCTCAAGACTTCGTTCCTTTATCTGGTACGCGACCACTTGGCGCAGAATCCGGATTTCATCGCCGAGAACCAAGCCGACCTCTGCGCCTGCATTCAACAGGCCGTGGTCGATACGCTGCTGGACAAACTCATCAAAGCGGCGGAGCTGCACAAAATCAAAGACATCGCCATCGGTGGCGGGGTTTCGGCCAATTCGTTGCTGAGAAGCCGTATAGAAGCCTGCGGACGCGAACGCGGTTGGCGCACGTTCCTGCCGCCGTTTTCCTACACGACCGACAACGCCGCCATGGTCGGCATGGCCGGTTACTTCAAATGGTTGCGGAAAGACTTCTGTGCGTTGGACACCGTGCCCTACACGCGGCAGGCGCGTTAGGATTTCTTCCAGATATACATCTTGCTTTCCTCGCCCCTCAACAGACGGCCGATATTCTTACGGTGCGTCAGGATAATCAACAGCGGCACGAGGATGGCGAATACCATGAGTACCACGTGTTCCTGATGAAAGACGAAGATGTCTAAAACCGGGAAGACGATGGACGCCAGGATGGACGCCAACGAAACGTAGTGCGTCAGCAGGAAGACGAGCATAAAGACGGCGAACGCGCCGAGAAAGGCCTCCGGATACAGGGCGATGACGATACCGACCATCGTGGCCACGCCCTTGCCGCCCTTGAAGCCCGTGAACAGCGGGAAGATATGGCCGAGCAGGACGCTGACGGCCAACAGGACGTCATAGTATTCCTGCCAACCGGCATAGCAATCCGGCATGAGGCCGTCGCCGATATGGATGGCCAACCAGCCTTTGAACGCGTCCAACAGCAAGACGAACAAGCCCGGCATCCAGCCCAATACGCGGATGGTATTCGTGGTGCCGGCATTGCCGCTACCATGCTCCCGTACATCGACCTTATAGAAAATACGGCCGATCCATACCGCAAAAGAGATACTGCCCAACAGATAGGCGATTACCACGCCCAATATCATATACCACATAGGTCGTCGTTTTTACTTGTCGTTATTCTTCCTCCGTATCGTCCTCGTCCCAATAATCGTCATCTTCATCCGAATAGACGTCTTCTTCCGTGGAGGCCTCTTCCTCCGCCCCGTCGTCTCCGGCCGGTTCTTCCATTTCCGTGTCTTCCCCCTCGTCGTCCGTCCAATCCTCGTAACCGTCGTAGCCGTCGTAATCCGCACCGGCCGCGTCATCCAAGCCCGTAGCCGTTTCCGCTACCTCCTCTTCCGCCTCGTCGGCGCCGCCGTAGTCTTCGAATTCCGTTACAAAGATATTCTTTTTTCGCATTGTGGACAGCGTGTATTGGAATTTTCCCTTACGCCGCTTGCCGGGCTTGACTTTGTCTATCGCCTCGTTGAAGGCCTGGTCGGAAGAAAGCACCTGCAAGATATGGTCGCTGTAATTGAAATAATACCAGTTATAGCGCGAACCTTCTATGTATATATTGATGACATCCCCGCGGCGGCCCCGCGTAATTTGGGCATAGACCTTCATTTTTTTGTTGATGCGGTTCGGCCCCACCGTCAACAGTTCGCCCGTGCCGGTGGAACGGTAGGAAGACGTCCGCGGATCCCATTCAAAGCCGATATTGGAGAACACCAAACCTTTCTGCCAGGCGGCCGGGAGGCGGTTGATGCCGCCGTAAGCCTCCACCTCGTTCCGCAAGGCCGTGGCCTCCTGCTTCGACATCGTTTCCTGTACGAAGACGTCGAACATCGGATTGTCGGCCAAATTGCCGGCTATCAGGCCCGTGTTTTTATTGAGTTCGTCGGCCATCCGCTTGAACAAGGCCGGATTGAAAAAGAAATCCAATTTCCAGACCACCTGCATGAACAAATCGTCGTCGGACGTACCTTCTTGGAACAGTTGGCCGTAGAAAGCCGTCTGCAATTCATCGGTCCGCAAATTCAAGTGCAACTCACCCGTGGCCGACGACTCACCCTCGGTCAAATCGTAGGCCAGCACCTCGTGGTCGTTGCTGTCCAATATCATATAGGACTTGTCTTCGGCCGAATAGCACAGGAAGCCTTCGGCGTCGGCAATGGGCTTCTCGTTGGACAAAAGCGGTTCCATGAATACGAAATGCGGCCGCCCGTCCGAAGCGGAAAAGAAGCCGGCCCGCATGGCGCGGCCGCGGCCGTTCTTCGTGCGGTCGGTAACCGGTATCAATACGGATTCCGGATTCAGATAGGCTTGGAATTTGAAGGCGTTGGTCAGCCAATCGTCCCCCTCGGCCTCCGTTTCATCCGACAGCCGGTAACGCAGCCCGGCCAGGCCGTCGAAATACAAATCCGAATTCCCGCGCTCGGCGGCCGCCTTGGCCGAAGCCGTCACCTTGCCCGAAAACTCGAAGCCTTCGTCCAAGAACAGATATTCTTCGTCCAAATCCGCAACGGCTTCGGACGTACTGTCGGCATTACGCACGTGGATGCGGCCGAAATGGACGGGCTGCGGTTCCAAACCGGGCGCTTCGTAGGTGTACCAACCGTCGGCCTCATACCGCCAGGCCGATTCTACCTGCCCGTTCACCTGATGGAATACGTAGGACTCTTCCGGGAAATACAGCATCGCGTCTTCAAGCGGTTCCAGACGGCCATTCGGCAGAACGGTGACGCGGTTTTCGGCCGGCACCCAGTAAGCGTCGGCCACCGGCAGCCCGAAGACGCCCTCGCAGACCATCAACGTGTCTTTGTAATAGAGCGTGGAATGCAACGCATTGAATTTCAAATCCGCCTGCGACTTGGCCGTGGCGTGCAGCGTCAGGCCGACCGAATCGATTTCGGCCTCCTCCGACGCCAAATCCGTTGACGCGACGGGCCCGGCCTGTTGTTCCAAATACAGTTGTTCGTCCGCCCACGACCAATGCAGATAATAGGCTTCGGCCTCATAGGCCTGCACCGGCATACGGACGGCAATGGGCTCGTCGGGCGTTTCGGAACCCGAAGCCTGCATCTGCAACGTCTTGGCCTCCACATCGGCGGCTATCCCGACGCCTTTCGCAAGCAGATAGGCATCCCGACCGCCGGCGCGACCGCCCAATTGGAAGTCGGCCTCATCGGCCACGAACAGATGGTCATCCCAACGCCAATCGGCCGACTTGATGCGCGCATCCTGCCCGAAGACCATCTCGCCGTCGGCTTCCGTACCGTCGGCCGAGAACGCATAGATGCCGTCGAACCGCCAGGGTTCGTAATACGGGTAAAGCGAATGCCGGTTGGTCGATGTCAGACGCAGTTGCGCCGTTTCCGCCTCGTAAAAGCCACGTACGCTGTCGGCCCGCAGATACGGATAGGTCACCCCGTCCGGCACCGGATATTTTTCCATATCCTGCTCGAACCGCTCCGCAATCATATTCATATCCTTGGGGCGGAAATAAAAGGCGTGCGAATGGGTTTGCGAGGCCAGGAAGTCGAAACGGCCGTTGCCGACCAAGCCTTTCTTATCCAAACGCAGGCTGTCGGTAAAGCGCGCCTGCCCGCCGTAAGCCGGCCAACCGTCCTCCGGCGAAACGGTCTTGAAGCCCAGCGAGAAATCGGGCATCACGACCAAACGTTCGTCTATGTCGGGGAATATGCCGGCCGACACCAACGTGCCGTCGAAATGGATGCTGTCAATCGAAAACGTATTGAGCCGCAACAAACGGAACGGCTCCACTTGGAAATAAAAACTGTCGGCGAGGTAGGCGCCGCCTTGTATATACGAATCGTCATAATAGACGTAAGACGGTATCGTACTCTCGAAAATCGGGTAATCCGGACAATCCAGCCGACCGCCCTTGTTTACGTTGCTGTCAATATACAACAAACCTGATAGGCTGTGAATCAACGTACTGACCTTTACTTCCTGCCGCATCCCGTATTCGTCCACCTT
>CAMWIS010000003.1 GCA_947174375.1 uncultured Bacteroidales bacterium | reverse complement strand
TTGAGACGGTTTTTCCTACATATGGCGTATAACGGCCGCTCGTTCTGCGGCTGGCAGGTGCAACCCGGCGTGCCGAGCGTGCAGGGGACGGTGGAACGGGCGCTGGGCGTATTGTTCAAGGCCTCCTTGCGGCTGACCGGCGCGGGGCGGACCGACACGGGCGTGCACGCCGTTTCGTACTATGCGCATTTCGATTTGGAGGAAGACGTATGGGCGGCCGCGGTCGCGCGTGGCGAAAAGGCGGCGGGTAAGGATTTGACGAACGTTTACGCGCATTGGGTCTATCAGCTGAATGCCTTGGTGGGGGCCGACATCGCCCTCTACCGGCTGTTCGAGGTGCCCTTGGATTGCCATGCGCGTTTTTCGGCCGTGGAGCGGACTTACCATTATTATATTCACGTGATTAAAAACCCGTTTATCGCGGAGGGCAGTTATTTCGTGCGGCAAGCGGTGGATATGGACGCCATGCGCGCGGCCGCGGCCTTACTTGTGGGGCGGCGCGATTTCAGCGCGTTCGAGAAGCTGCACGGCGCGGACAGCTCGCATATCTGCGACCTGCGGCGGGCCGAGATACGGGATTTGGGCGACGGCCGCTATTGCTTCGTGTTCTCGGCCGACCGTTTCCTGCGCAATATGGTGCGCGCGATGGTGGGCACGCTCTTGGCCGTGGGGCAGGGCCGTTTCGCCGTGGCGGACGTGCCGGCCATTTTGGACGGCCGCGACCGTTGCCAAGCGGGGGAATCGGTGCCAGGACACGCACTGTTCTTGCAGGAGGTGCGTTATCCGGCGTGGTAAATTTGAATGGAGATGCAGTTGAATTGGGATACATGGGGCTTGGAGCCGTTGGGAGAAGCCATGCAGTTGTCGTGTTTCGTCTTGATGATCATGACGCTCATGGAGTATGTCGCCATCAAGCGGCCCGCCACGCGTTGGCAGATGCGGGCGGAGGGGCGCAGCGGCTGGCAGTCGGTCTGCATGGGGGCGCTGTTGGGCTGGATTCCGGGCTGTGTGGGCGGCTTCGCGGCCGTCAGCTTCTATACGCACGGCTTTTGGCGCTTCGGCGCGGTGCTGGCGGCCTCGGTCACGGCCCTCGGCGACGATGCGTTCCGGATGTGGGGCATGATGCCGGGTCTGACGTTTGAAATCAGCCTCGGGCTGACGGCCGCGGGCATCGGCTTGGGCCTGTTGGCCAACCGCATCCCGGCCTTGCGTCAATGGAAGACCCGCTCGCACGACCATTTGCAGACCCATGCGGAAGACCGCGTGCCGGCGCACGGTCATCACCACCATCATCACCATGCCCACGAAACGGCGGCGCCCTCGCAACCGGCCCGATACCGTTACCTGACGCTCGGCATCCGGCTCTTGTTGCTGGCGGTCTTGCTGTGGTACACCGTCGGCCTGCTCGTCGATTTGCCGTGTTGGCACGCCGCCTGCGGCGCGGCACACGCGCACGAAGGGCACGCGCATGGCGAAGGATGGGGCGAATGGCTGTTTGAAAACGGCCTGTTCCTGCTGCTCGGACTGGCCGCCATCGCGGTGCTGTGCCGCGCCGACGGGCATTTCATCAAGGAACATATCTGGGGACACGTCGTCAAGGAACACTTCCTGTCGATTTTCCTGTGGACGTTGGGTACGATTTACGTGCTGTTGTGTTGGGAAACCTTCGTGCCGGCGTCCGGACAGGCGGACGGCTTTTGGATGCGGCCGCTGTTCTGGATGCTGCTCGCGCTCGGCATCGGCTGGATTCCGTATTCCGGCCCGCATTTCCTGTTCGTCAAACTCTATGCGGCCTCGGTGGTGCCGTTGAGCGTCCTGCTCGTCAACGCGTTCGTGCAGGACGGGCATACGTCGCTCGTGCTGCTGTCGGAGTCGCGCCGCCAATTCGTCTTGCTCAAGGGCATCAAGAGCCTCGTGGCCATTCTGATCGGCCTCGTCGGACTGTTGGGGGGATTCTAAACGGAGACTTTATTCCGCCTTTTGGAAAAAACTGAAATGGACTTTGCCGTAGCGCCGCTCTTGCTCAAAGTCGGGGCGTTGCGTAAAGTCGTGCGCCTTGCCGTGTTCCAGGATGAACCGGCCGCCGGGTTTGAGCAGGCCGGAGGCCGCGACGAGTGCCGGCAGGGTTTCGAGAAAGGGCGCGTCGTAGGGCGGGTCGGCGAAAATGAGGTCGAAACGGGGCGCGCCGCCGACGGCCTTGCGCAGAAAATCGCAGACATCCTGCCGCAAGACGCGCAGGTTTTCCATCTGCCAGGAGGCGGCCTGCTGCCGGATAAAATCCACGCACGGCCCGTATTGGTCCACGGCCAGCACTTCGGCCGCGCCCCGCGAATAGAATTCAAACGAGATGCTGCCGATGCCGGCGCATAAGTCCAGCACGTGCAGGTCTTCCAAAGCCATCAGGCTGTTGAGGATATTGAACAGGCTTTCCTTGGCCATGTCGGTCGTAGGCCGTACCGGCAACCGGTCGGGGGCTTGGAACCGTCGTCCCTTATAAAGACCGCTGATGATGCGCATATCGGTGTCAGGCTTTGTAGATGGCCGGCAGGCAGAGCGTATGGCTTTCGAAGGGCGGGTAAGCCCAGCTGCCGACATGGGCGTCGAGCCGCTCGCCGATTTGTTCGGCGCGGGCCGCCCCGCAGGCCAACAGGAACGTGTTGCCCGCGTCTATCTTGTGTTTGTTGAGCGCGTAGAGCAGGTAATAGAGCAGGTTGTCGAAGTTGTGATAGGGGTAGCGGTTGGCCAACAGCAGGCCTTCCGGCCCTTTGAGCCAAAGGTCGAAATAGGGCGGCCGCAGGCAGAGCAGCACATGGTTCGGAAAGCGTTTGGGCAGGTCGTCGGTCGTAAAGAAACGTTCGGCCAGGCGCAGATAGACGCTTTTGTGTTCGGCCTTAGGGTAGAGGGAGGTCACCGCCGGGATATAGAATTCGGGGAAGCCCGTCACGATATGGCAATGCATCCGCCGTTGCTTGAATTTCTCTACCTTGATTTCCTCGCTTTGGGCCGGTATCGGATAGAGCGTGTGCAAAACGGTCGTGGCGTCGGGCGTCAGGCCGTATTCGGCCGGCATCAACAGGGCGGCTTCGTCGGCCACCGTATATTCCACACAGCGGTAATGCCAGTCGGGGTTCAGCAACACTTCGGCCTGGCTCAGCTCGGAGAGCCGCTGCTTAAACAAAGCGGCCGCCCGCTGCGGCGAATCGTCGGTAGCGGACGGCGCGGTATGCAGACCATCGTCTTGATAAACGTAAATACCGGTACAAAGAACGCGCAAATCGTCGGCCTGTACGGAAAACAGGACTTCACCCTTGCGCAACAACAGGCGCAGGCTCAGTTCCGACTCGCGGTATTGCTGTAATTGCGGGCTGATGCACCTTTGGGTGCAGAACCATGCCATCGTTTATTCCCAGTTACCGTCGGTGATGGCTTCTTCCATGCTGCCGACCTTGACGCCCGGATAGCGGTTCAAGTCGTTGGCTTGGGAAACCGTGTTGCGGATGAGCTGTTCATCCATGCCGTTCAGGAACAGTTCGAAAGGCACCTTGGCTTCGAAAACCGGCACGTGGTAGCCGTTCTTTTCGATGAAACCGGCCTGCAGGTCGATTTTTTCCGTCTGCTGCGTATAGGGCACATAAGCCAGACGCGCCAGGTGGCCGGCCTTGTCGGTTTCGTTCGGGAACAAAACGTTGTAGGCGTTTTCGGTAAACGTCTCACGCGAAACGATCTTGAGCTTGATGGCCTCTTCTTCGGTCAAGGAGTCGGGCACCGTACCGATCATGCGCGTGTAGGGCAACTCACCGTCTTGCAGGAACAGGACGATGCTGTCGATATCGCTGATGAAATGGCCATAGGCCTTCTTATAGGCTTCCTGTACCGTACGGATGTCTTTGAGACGTTGTACGACCACGGCGGCACGCTGGTCTTTTTCCTGGTTGAAACGCACCGGTTTCATGATACCCCGGTAGATGAAAAGGGCCAATACCACGGCGATGATGCCCAAGGCGATTTGCAGGACGATTCTGAGTTGCTTGTTCATGATGTTTTCGATTAACGTTTTCTATGGCTTTTTGCAAAGCGGTGCAAATTTAGGTAAAATTTCGGATAAAGGCAACGGGGTCAGGCGGGGTGCGCGATATGCCGCAGTTCGACCGTTACGGGATAGCGTTCGCGGATGCGCCGCGCGTATTCCTCGGCGCAGTAAACCGAGCGGTGCTGGCCGCCCGTGCAGCCGAACGCGACGCAGAGGTGCGTGAAGCCGCGTTGCAGGTAAGTTTCTATGTTGACGGCCGTCAGGTCGATGCTTTGTTCAATGAAGCGGTCCACTTGGGCAAAGTTGCGCAGGTAGGTCTGCACGGGCAGGTCGCGGCCCGTCAGCGTCTTGTAGGCCGGCAGGCGGCCGGGATTCGGCAGGCCGCGGCAGTCGAAGACGAAGCCGCCGCCGTTGCCGCTCGGGTCGGCGGGCGGCCCTTGGCGGAACGAGAAACTGCAGACCGACACCGTGAGCGTGGAGGCGGCCGCCGCTGTCGTGGCTACCGCTTCGGGCGCCGCATGACAGGCCCACGGCCCTTCGCACATCGTGCGGATGACGCGTGCAATCTCGGGCAGGTCGGCCGGCAGGCGGCCGCCGTCGAGCAAATGGCCGAGGTTGGCGATGGCGTGCGGGATGCTTTGCAGGAAGACGGCCTTGCGCTCGTACAGCCCGCGCAAGCCGTAGGCCCCCATGGCCTGGAAGATGCGCAGGAAGACGAAGCCGTAGAAGTCGGTCTCAAAGTCGCGGCCGGCGGGGTAAGGGTAGGTGCCGGCCGTGCGCGTTAGGTAGTATTGCAGGAGTTCTTCGCGCAGCGCGGGCGGTAGGTCGGCCTTGGCTTCGTAGAGCAAGGTGGCCAGGTCGTAAGCGGCCGGCCCGCGGCGGCCGCCCTGGAAGTCGATGAACGTGAGCGGCACCGTTTCGGCATACGTCCGCATGGCGGGCGTTTCGGCGGCCGCCACCCCGGGCAGCGGCGCCCCCAACAGGATGTTGCGGCTCTGAAAGTCGCGGCACATGAACACGTCGCGCGGCGCGGCGCCCAGCAGGGCCGTCAGCGTTTGGAAGTCGGCCTCCAACGCGCGTTCGTCGAAAGGCGTGCCGGAGAGTTTGAGGAAATAGTACTTAAAGTAATTCAAGTCGGCGTAAATCGCCTTTTCGTCAAAGGCCGCGTAAGGGTAGGCGGCCCGGTAGTCGAAGTCCCGGCCGCCCCGGTATTGGAACTCGATGAGGCGGTCGATGACGCGGCGATAGACCGTCGGCACGGCCACGCCCGCCGTTTTCGCCTGCGGACAGCCGTCTTTGAGTTGTTGCAGCCAGTCGTAGAGCACGTGTTCGCCGGCGTCGGTCACGAAATAGACCGGCCGTTGCGTATCCTGATGCAGCACGTGCGGTATCGGCAGGCCCTTGGCTTCGAACTGGCGGCTGAAGTCGAGGTAGGCGGCGTTCTCGTGCGCGTCGGCGTGATAGACACCGAGAAAGGTCGTGCCGTCGGCGCGTCGGAAACGGAAGTAGCGGCGGGCGGAGCCGGAGGCGGGCAACGGCTCGCAGGCCGGCATCGGTTCGTCGGGTTGCAGGAGCGGGCTTTGCCGCAGGGCCTCCAACACCGCTTGCTGCGGTGCGGCGGCCGGCTCAGGGGTCGTGGGCGTCGTCATAACGGATTTATTCGCGGGTGTTCAGATGCTGTACGCCGATCAGCCGGTCGTGCCGGCCGCCGGGTTCGCGGTAAAACACCAATATATAATAGTCGTTTTCGGTTTCCTGAAAATTGTTCTCCATCGGCACGTACCGCTTGCCCTGCGCGTCTTCCAACAGCACCATATAGTCGTAGAAGCCCTGTTTGAGCACCAGGGCGGTCGTATAGAGGTTCAGGTCGCCATCGTAATACAACCGGCTGCCGTCGTCGGTGCGCCAGTTGTTGAAATCGCCCGTCACGTACAGTTTTTGGTCGGGATGGAACGGGTAGTCGAAGAAGAAATGCACGTGCGCGTAGTCGGCCTCCGTCTCCGAGTTTTTGGAGTGGTTCAGCTTGATGACGAAGCGGCCGTCGATGTCGTCGGTCTGGATGTAGCTGTCGCCCAGACGGCTTTTCTGGTCGTAGAGGAAGGCGTGCCATACGCCCACGGCGTCCAGCTCCAACCGCTGCACGCCACGGCCGGCGTAGTCGAGCGAACGGATGTCGAAATTGCGGAATTCGTTGAGGCCGTCGAACACGAGTTCCGGTTTATCCTGATAATAATAGGTGTTGCCCGTCGAATACTGCATGGGCAGCCGACGCGCCGTGCGCCAGTTCAGGTTCTGCACGGCATAGACTTTCAGGCTCTGTTCGGGCGAAATCAGCCGCAGGCCGTCCGGCAGCCGTACTTCCACAGCCAATTGCTGGCGTTGCATCCGTTCGGTCACGTTTTTGGACGGAAAGACCGAGGCCGAGATGTTGGCCAGCGGCTCGCAGACCAAGAAGGGCACGGTCAGCGAAATCCGGTCGGGCGCGTCGGCGTCGTGGATTTCGGCCTTGTAAAGCCCCGATTGCTTGATTCGCTGATAGGGGGCGGGAATGTCGAACGCATAGTGCGCGTAGTTGACGCGCGTGGCCATCGAGAGTTCCGATGACTCCACGTAGAGCGCGTTCTGGCCTTCGATGTATTCAATTTCGTTTTGGTCGTTCGGGCTGAAATCGGCGTCGAGGTTGCAGAGTACCAGGCGGTAGCGCAGGTTCAGGTCGCGGTCGGCCACGTCGTCGAAGCCCACCGTTAACTGTTGGTCGGAACCCAATTCCAGCATCGGCAAAACGAGTGTGGAGGTTTCGGGCGCCGTCACCGTAACGCTTTTGAACACCGTGTTGGGCCAATGCAGTTCGGTCGGCAGCGCGCGCGACGTGGCCGGCGTTTGCGCGGCCATCGGGGCGGCGGGGAGCGTCAGGCCGAGCCACAGCCCCCACAGCGGACGTATAGGACAAGGGTTATGCATGGAAGAAGATATAAGCGATGATGATGGCCGCGACCACGCCGATCAGGTCGGCCATCAGGCCGGCCTGGACCGCGTAACGGTATTTGCGGATGCCCACCGAACCGAAATACAGCGCGATGATGTAGAAGGTCGTATCGGCCGACCCTTGGAACAGACAGGAGAGGCGGCCGACGAAGCTGTCGGCGCCGTAGGCGTTCATCGTCTCCACCATCATGGCCTTGGCGCCGCTACCGCTCAGCGGTTTCATCAGGGCCGTGGGCAGGGCGGCCACGAAGTCGGTGTTCAGGCCGAGTTGCGCGAAGAGCCAGGCCAAGCCGTCAACGAGATAGTCCATTGCGCCGGAAGCGCGGAAAACGCCGATGGCGACGAGCATCCCCACGAGATAGGGAATGATTTTGACCGTGGTCGAGAAGCCGTCTTTCGCGCCCGCGACGAACGCGTCATAGACGTTGATGCGTTTGTAGAGGCCGCCGCCGATAAAGCCCGCAATCAGGAGCAGCAACAGCCCGTTGCCGAAGACCGTCGAGAACCGCGACAGCGTTTCGGGCGCGGCCTGCGTGCCGAACCAGGCCAGGCCCGCGATCAGCAGCGTCAGCCCGCCGAGCCAGCCGAGGATGGTTTTGTCCAACAGGTTGATTTTCTGTTTGACGGCCACATAGATGATGCCGCCGAGCGTGGAGCAGAACGTGGCCATGAGTAGCGGCAGGAAGATGTCGGTCGGGTTGGCCGCGCCCAACAGCGCGCGTTGCGCCATGATGGCGATGGGAATGAGCGTGAGGCCCGACGTGTTGATGGCCAGGAACATGATTTGGGCGTTGGAGGCCGTGTCTTTCTGCGGGTTCAGGCTCTGCATGCTCTCCATCGCTTTCAGGCCGAGCGGCGTGGCGGCGTTGTCGAGGCCGAGCATATTGGCCGAAAAGTTGAGCATGAGTTGGCCCGTGGCCGGGTGGTCGGCCGGGATTTCCGGAAACAGCTTGTGGAAGAACGGGCCCACGATGCGCGATAGGAAGCGGATGACGCCCGCCCGTTCGCCGATGTTCATCAGGCCGAGCCAAAGCGTCATGATGCCGGTCAACGGCAGGGCGATGTCCATGACGGCGAATTTGGCATAGTCGAACGTGGCGTTCACCAAGGCGCGGAACACCTCCGCGTCGCCGGTCGCGGTAAAATGGGAAACCGCCACGACGATGGCAATCAGAAAAAATGCAATCCAAATGTAGTTCAATAACATAGGTGCAGTTATTAAAAGTAGTGCTTTCGATGAAAAACGGCTACGCAACGGGCGCGTCTTGCCGTTCATATCCACTGCAAAAATAACGAAAAAAGGCATTATATCGGTCATAAAAACTTGCCGATAGGCAAAAAAATCATTAAATTTGTCATTCCTTATATAAAAGTCTATGAATATGGAGACGGATAGCAAATTACAGGAAATAACCCGAAAACTCTACGAAGAGGGGTTGTCCAAAGGAAAAGCCGAGGGCGAACGCCTCTTGGCCGAGGCCAAGGCGGAAGCCGAACGCCTGAAGGCCGCCGTGGAAGCCGAAGTGGCCGCCTTGCGCGCCCGGGCCGCGGCCGATATCGCCAAAGAAAAAGAGAGTGCCGAGGCGGAACTCAAACGCAGTCTGCGTCAGATGCTCTCCGCCGCCAAAGCCGACTTGGAAGAGAACCTGTTGCAAAAGACCGTGAATCCGGCGGTGGAGGCGGCTTTCGAAAAGGACGCCTTCATGCAGGAACTGTTGTTGGAAACCGTGCGGGCTTTCGGAAAATCCGAAGCCGGCGCCGCCGATTTGACGCTCTTGTTGCCGGAGGCGCAACGCGCGCAGTACGACGCTTTGTTGCAGAAGACGTTGGGACAGGCGTTGCAGGCGGGCCTGCAGGTACAGTACCGGCACGACGTGCAACACGGCTTTCAGGTGCAGAGCCGTGCCAAAGGCTATAAACTCAGTTTTACCGAAGCGGATTTCGCCGCGCTGTTCAAACAGTATGCGCGTGAAAACCTGCGTCGTTGGTTGTTTTAGTCGTTATGTCAGCCTATCCTTATTTTTCGGCTTCGTTGCCGCAATGGACGTTCAATGCGGAGGGGGACGGCCCTTCCGTGGAGGCCGTCTGCGCCGAAGCCATCGAATTGCTGAGCCGTAAGGACTTAGCGGTGCTCGCTTATATCTTTTCGCCCGCCTACCATAAAATATGGCTCGCGAAAATCCGGGCCGAAGCCGGAGCGGAAGCGCAGACGGCCGACCGGGCGTTGCCGGAAGCCGGGAACTTTGAACCGGCCTGTCTCGTGCCTATGATAGAGGCTTTGCCCTATATGCAGGCGTTCCGGGCCGATTACGCGCGGCGTTGCGCGATGGAGGCCGCGGCGACCGCCGCCGAAGCGGGGGCGGGCGCGCTCCAACCGGTGGCCGGCGATACGGACGAAGCCTTGGCGCCGTGGTCCGATACCGAGGCCTACCGGCGTTTGCAGGCGCTGTTCTACGCGCAGGTGCCGGCCTTGCCGTCCGCGTTCCTGAAATCGTATTACCGTTTCGACTGGGAATGGAAGACCGTGGCCAACCGGCTCAACCGTAAGAAATACCCCGAACTGCCGATGGACGACAACCTGCCGGAGTACCCGGCCAAGGGCGACCGGGCGGTCGCCGACGCCGAGTGGATTGCGGCCTTGGAGAAAGAACCGTTGGCGCAGCTTTGGGACTATGCCGAAGACATGGAGAAGGTGACGGCCGAAACCGACCCGATGAAACGAGAATGGCTTTGCGACAGCTTCCGTTGGCGCTTTGCCGAGGCGGGCGGCGGCGACGCGACGGCTTCGACCGACAGCCTGTGGGCGTATTTCGTCCGTTTGCAGTTGCAGCAACGCTGGCAGCGTCTTAAAAAGGCCGACGGCCATCAACTGCTTAAAGCTAAATTGCAGTCCCTGCGGGCTGTGGATTGGGAGAAAAATGAATTCAGCGCCGGTATCGGCGCATAGCGATAGTGACTATGGAGAAAACAAGAGGAACCGTAAGCGGCATTACCGCCAACCTCGTGACGGTAAAGACCGAAGGCCCCGTGGCGCAGAATGAAATCTGTTTCATCGACCTGCGCGGGGTCAAACTGATGGCCGAGGTCATCAAAATAGACGGCGATACGGCCTACGTGCAGGTCTATGAAAGCACGCGCGGCCTGCAAGTGGGGGCGCCCGTCAGCTTCGAGGGGCATTTGCTCGAAGTGACGTTGGGGCCGGGCCTGTTGTCGAGTTATTACGACGGCTTGCAGAACAATCTGGAAACGATGGAAGGCGTCTTCCTGCGCCGGGGCGAATATACCGAGCCTTTGGACAAGACGAAGAAATGGGATTTCACGCCTATGGCCAAGGTAGGCGACCGCGTGCGGGCGGCCGATTGGCTCGGCGAGGTAAAGGAAGGCTGGCTGCCTCACAAAATCATGGTGCCGTTTGCCTTCAAGGGCGAATATACGGTGGAAAAAATCGTGCCGGCCGGTGCCTATACGATAGAGGAGGCCGTGGCCGTGCTCAAGAACGAGGCCGGCGAGTCGTGCCCCGTGACGATGGTGCAGAAATGGCCGGTCCGCGTCGCCATCACGCATTATAAGGAAAAGCCGCGTCCGTTCAAGGTGTTGGAAACGGGCGTGCGCGTCATGGATACGTTCAACCCGATTGCCGAGGGCGGTACGGGCTTTATCCCCGGGCCGTTCGGTTCGGGCAAGACGGTGTTGCAGCACGCGATTTCGAAGCAGGCCGACGTGGATGTCATCCTCATGGCGGCTTGCGGCGAACGTGCCAACGAGGTCGTCGAGATTTTCGCCGAGTTCCCCGAACTGGTCGATCCGCGGACGAACCGCAGCCTCATGGAGCGTACCACGATTATCTGCAACACGTCCAATATGCCGGTGGCCGCGCGTGAGGCTTCGGTCTATACGGCCATGACCATCGGCGAGTATTACCGCGCGATGGGTTTGCGCGTGCTGTTGTTGGCCGACTCCACGTCGCGTTGGGCGCAGGCCTTGCGCGAGATGTCGAACCGTTTGGAAGAGTTGCCGGGTCAGGACGCGTTCCCGATGGACTTGACGGCCATCATCTCCAACTTCTACGCGCGGGCGGGCATCGTCTATCTGAACAACGGTCAGAGCGGCTCCATCACGTTTATCGGTACGGTGTCGCCGGCGGGCGGTAACCTGAAGGAACCCGTGACCGAGGGCACGAAAAAGGCCGCGCGCTGTTTCTACGCTTTGGCCCAGTCGCGTGCCGACAGCAAGCGTTATCCGGCCATCGACCCGATTGACAGCTACTCCAAATATCTGGACTATCCGGAAATCGAAGCCTATATGAACGAACGCATGGGCACGGGTTGGGTCGATAAGGTGCGTGCCGGCAAGAACTACGTATTGCGCGGCAAGGAAGCCAACGAGCAGATCAACATCCTCGGCGACGACGGCGTACCCGTTTCGTATCACGACAGCTTCTGGAAATCGGAACTCATCGACTTCGTGATTCTGCAACAGGATGCGTTCGACAGCATCGACAGCCTGACGCCGATGGAACGCCAGCGTTATATGTTCGAGAAGGTCATGGGGCTGTGCGAACGCCATTACCGCTTCGAGGACTTCAACGACTGCGTGCAGTTCTACAAGCAGTTGATCAACCTTTTCAAGCAGATGAACTACAGTCAGTTCCAAAGCGAGGATTTCAAACGTTACGAACAGGAAATAGATACGTGGGTTGCCCGCTATCAACAAGATAAATAAGCGAGATTATGGAAAAGACAGCGTTTCAGAAAGTATATACGCGATTGGAGGCCGTGACCAAGGCGACGGTCGATGTGCGGGCGACGCAGGTTTCCAACGATGAATTGGCCATGGTGGGCGACCGTTTGGCGCAGGTGGTCAAAATCAAGGGCGACCGCATCACGTTGCAGGTGTTCTCCGGTACGGAGGGCCTGCCGACGAATGCCGAAGTCGTTTTCTTGGGCAAGGTGCCTTCGCTCAAGGTGGGCGACGATTTGGTGGGGCGGTTTTTCAACGCTTACGGCCAACCGATAGACGGGGGCGCCGAACCGGAGGGCGAGGAACGCGAGATCGGCGGGCCGTCGGTCAACCCGTTCCGCCGCAAGCAGCCGTCGGAGCTGATTCCCACGGGCATGGCCGGTATCGACTTGAACAATACGCTCGTGTCGGGTCAGAAGATTCCGTTCTTCGCCGACCCGAACGAACCCTACAACCAGGTGATGTGTATGGTGGCCTTGCGGGCCAAGGTGGATAAAATCATTTTGGGCGGCATGGGGCTGACGAACGACGACTACCTGTTCTTCAAGCAGTCGTTCGAGAACGCCGGCGTGCTCGACAAGATGATTTGCTTCGTGAACACGACCGAACAGCCGCCCGTCGAACGGTTGTTGATTCCCGACATGGCGCTGACGGCGGCCGAATATTTCGCCGTGGATAAGAACGAGAAGGTGCTCGTGTTGCTGACCGACATGACGCTGTATGCCGACGCGTTGAGCATCGTCTCCAACCGTATGGATCAGATTCCGTCCAAAGACAGTATGCCGGGTTCGCTCTATTCCGACCTGGCCAAGATTTACGAAAAGGCCGTGCAGTTGCCCGACGGCGGCTCCATCACGATTATCGCGGTGACGACGTTGAGCGGCGGCGACATCACGCACGCCATCCCCGACAATACGGGGTATATTACGGAAGGGCAGTTGTTCCTGCGTAACGACAGCGACGTGAACAAGGTCATCATCGACCCGTTCCGTTCGCTCTCGCGTCTGAAACAGCTGGTTATCGGCAAGCAGACGCGCGAAGACCATCCGCAGGTCATGAATGCGGCCGTCCGTCTGTACGCCGATGCGGCCAACGCGCGCACCAAGCTGGAAAACGGTTTCGATTTGAGCGACTACGACGAACGGACGCTGTCGTTCGCCAAGGACTATTCGGCGCAGATTCTGGCCATCGACGTCAACATCGACACGACGGAGATGCTGGATCGCGTTTGGCAGATGTTCGCGCACTATTTCAAGCCGGCCGAGGTGGCGATCAAACAGAACCTGATGGACAAATACTGGCCGAAGAACGCCTGAGGCCGTACCGACGGGTTTTGAAAATTAAGTGTGAAAACCGATGCCGATTAAATTTCAATATAACAAGACTTCGCTCAACGAGTTGGGCAAGGGGCTGAAAATGCGGGAACGGGCCTTGCCGACCATCAAGAGCAAGGAGTCCGCGTTGCGGGTGGAGGTCAAGAAGGCCAAGGCCGAGGCCGAACGTCTGGATAAGGCGTTGGAGGAGGCGATGCAGCGCATGGAAGGGCTTTCCGCGCTGTTCCCGGAACTGGATCCCCGCAGCGTGGAGGTGGAGGCCATCGATCTCAGGATGGGCAAGGTGGCCGGCGTCAAGGTGCCGGAGCTGAAGGAAATCCGCTACAAGGAAAAGCCGTTCCTTTCGTTTGCCGAACCGGCCTGGACGGCGCAGGGCATAGAGACGCTCAAGGAATTGGCGTCCGTGGGCCTGCAGAGCGAGGTGTACCGCTACAAGATGCAGTATCTTGAAAAGGCGCGCAAGAAAACGACCCAAAAAGTGAATCTGTACGAAAAGGTGCAGATTCCCGGCTATAAAGAGGCGATACAAAAGATAAAACGCTTTATCGAAGACGAGGAGAACCTGTCGAAGTCCTCGCAGAAAATCGTCAAGAGCCGTCATATGCAACAGGAGGAGGCGTTATGATAGAACCGATGCTGAAATACGAAATCCTGTTGTTCCATCAGGAATTCGAACCGTTCTTGAAAGCCTTGCAGGCCAAAGGGTTGCTCGACCTGTCGTTGGGAGACTTGGCCGTAAAGGGCACGCAGGAAGAGGACTACCGTTTGGGCGTTCGGGCGGAGCGTTTGGAGCGCGCGCTCAACGACTGGCGGCGTCTGCATCCGGACGTGCGGGCCGCCGCGGCGGATTTCCCGGCGGACGAGACCGCCCGTATCGAATGGACCGAAGACGCTTTGGAACGCGCGCGCAAGTCGGCGGACCAGGAAGCGGTCTTGCGGCAGGCCGCCGACAAAGAGGCGGTATGGGGCGTGTACGACCCGGCGGTGTTGGAAGGCTTGGCGCAGGCCGGGCTGACGTTGCGTTTCGGCAGTATGCCGGCCAAAATGTGGACGTTGGACGAAGCCCCCGAAGCCTATCCGGTGGCCTTGGTGGCTAAAACCGGCGGCCGCGTCTATTTTGTCTATTGGGATACGTTGCCCGCCGACTGGCGCGTGCAGGAAGAGGCCGCGCCGACCCAGCCGCCGGCGCAGTGGGCGGTGCAGTTGCAGGCGGCGCGGCAGCAAAAGGCCGAAGACGAGGCCCGCGTGGCCTACGCGGCCGACCGCATGGCCGACTTCGGACAGGCGCGCAAGCACTGTTGGAACCGCTTGGCCTATAGGGTGGCGCGCACCGATATGCCCGCCGAGGCCGATGGGAGTCTGCGCATCGTGGCCGGTTACCTGCCGGCCAAAGACCAGGCCGAGTTCGAGGCTTTCTTAGAGGGCGAGGGCGTGTTCTTCCGCCAACAGGCCGCCAAGACCTTGCCCGAGGAAGCGCAGGCGGACGTGCCGGTGCTGTTGAAAAACAACGCCTATGCGCGTCTTTTCGAGCCGATTACCAAACTGTTCTCGTTGCCCGGCTATCGGGAATTGGATTTGACGCCCTTGTTCGCGCCTTTCTTCATGATGTTCTTCGGCTTCTGTATGGGCGACGCCGGCTACGGCCTGCTGTTCGTCCTGGCGGGCTTCCTGCTCCGCGCCAAGGTGAAGCCGGACTTCAGGCCGATACTGTCGCTCGTCTGCTATTTGGGCGCGGCGGCCGTCGTGTTCGGTATGCTGTCGGGCACGTTCTTCGGCGTGTCGCTCGTCAATGTGCCGTCCCTGCAACGGTTCCACGCCTATATCCTCGGTCAGGACCAGCTCATGATGCTCTCGCTCGCGTTGGGCGGCATACAGATTCTGTTCGGGATGTTCGTCCACGTGCTCAACATCGCGCGTCAGAAAGGCTTTAAATATGCCGTGGGCGCGTTGGGCTGGTGGCTCATCCTCGTGTTCGCGATTCCGCTGTTGGCCGAACAGATGACGGCCATGACGCTGCCGGTCGCCGTGCGTTACGCCTGCTATGCCCTCGTGGGTATCGGCGCGTGCGGCGCGTTCTTCTACAACAGTCCCGGCAAGCCGATTTGGATGAACTTCGGTTCGGGGCTGTGGGCGAGTTACAATACGGCCACGGGCTTGGTCGGCGATTTGCTGTCCTATATCCGTCTGTTCGCGTTGGGGCTTACGGGCGGTATCCTCGGCGGCGTGTTCAACGATTTGGCCTTGCAGATGAGCGGTTCCATCCCGGTGCTCAAGCAGTTGATTATGATTTTGATCTTGTTGTTCGGCCATGGGCTCAACATCGCGCTCTGCGCGTTGGGATCGGTCGTACACCCGTTGCGTCTCACGTTCGTGGAGTTCTACAAGAACGCGGGCTTCGCGGGTGGTGGCCGGGCCTATCAGGCCTTCAAGATAGAAGAATAGAAAACCTTAAATTAGAAACACTTAAATAAAAATTGAAATGGAAGCTGTTGTTTTAGCTTATTTGGGCATCGCCCTCATGGTAGGTCTGACCGGTATCGGCAGCGCCTATGGTTTGTCTATGTGCGGTAGCGCCACGCTGGGCGCGTTGAAGAAGAACCCGTCGGTTTTGGGTTCGTGTACGGCCTTGAGTGCCTTGCCTTCTACGCAGGGTCTGTACGGCTTCGTGGGCTTCTTCTTGATTTACACGAAGATTACGCCTGAGATTTCGTGGCTGGCGGCTTCGGCGGTCTTCGCCGGCGGTTTGGCCTTGGGCATCGTGGGCTTTTTCTCGGCCTTGCGTCAGGCGCGGATTTGCGTGGACGGTATCCATGGCATCGGCGGCGGTCACAACCTGTTCGCCAGCACGATGATCTTGGCCGTATTCCCGGAATTGTACGCCATTATCGCGCTGTTGACCGTGATTCTGATTGGTGGTACGATTTAAAGACCCGCGGATAGGGACGGCTTACAGCCGTTCGGTATTCCATATCGACCTATTGCTCTGCCTCACGGCTTTTTTCAGTTTCCTGAGCGTGGAGCTGCCGTTGGGTGGTTTCGGATACATACGTCTGCCGGCGGAACTCCTGTCGGGGCTGTTGTGCCTGCTGTTCCTGTTCGTACTGTGGGGACAGCGGCGGTTTAGGGCCGATTTGGGACTCATGCGCCCGAACGGCTTTTGGCCCTGTGAGTTACGCTGGTGGATAGGCGCCTATCTACTATGGATGTGGATAGGCGTCTTTTTTTCGCCATGCCCGCAGGTGGCGTTCAAGGCCTCGTTCGCCTATACGGCCTGTGTGGTGCCGGCCTTTTACGCCGCCTATAAGATGGAATGCGAAACGGGCGACGGCGGTTTCGGGCGGCGCGTGGCTTGGGCGGCGCTCTCGGGGCTGGGGCTTTTCTCGCTCGTGGCCTTGGGGCGTTATTACTTCGGCGAGCCCGTGCCTTACGATAAGATTTTCCGTGTGACTCAGCCGTTTCTGTCCGACCACACGCATTGGGGCGCGATGGTGACGCTGTGGCTGTTTCCCGCCCTGTATTTCGTGCGCCATGCGGCGCGGCCGTGGCAACGGGCGGGGGCGGCCGTCCTCGTGGCGGTGTTCCTGTGGAGCCTGTGGGTTAGCCATGCGCGGGCGGCGACGGCCACGCTCTTGGTGCCCTTGGCTATTGTGGCCGTGCTGTACGTGTGGCGGTGGCCGCGCCGCCGGCGGATTATGACCTTGGCCGTGGCGCTCGTGGCCGTCATGGCGGGCGGCGTGTGGGCCGTGCGGCAGGGGCAGGCGCAACAGGCCCGCAAGTCGGAGGCTTGGGGCGAGCATATGCTCTCGCTCGTGCGGTTCCGGCAGGACGCTTCGAGCATGGAGCGCGTCAACCGGTGGAAGTGCGCCGCCCGCCTGACGGCCGACTATCCGTGGTTCGGCTGCGGCAAAGACGTCTATCCGTTTGTCTATGGCCCCTACCAGCGGGAAGAGGACTTGACGGAAGAGAGTACGTTTGCGGGCGACAGAGGCAACGCCCATAGCGAATATGTCTCGGCGGTCTGCGAGACCGGCATCCCGGGCGGGCTGTTGTTCCTGTGCATCGTCGTGTTCGGGTTTACGGCCGGCGTCAAGGCCTACCGCGCGGCGGGGCGTGGGGTGGCCGGCGACGGGGCGGAAGCCCGCCGCCAGCGCGCTTGGATTCTGTCGCTCCTGTTAGGCTTGGCCGCCTATTTCACGCAGGGCCTGTTCAACAATTTCCTCTATTTGGACAGTGGCCGCTTCTCCGTTTTCCTGATGCTGGCTTTGGTGCAGGGGGCGTACACGCGGGGGCTGCAAGGCCGACAAAATAATTGACAATCTGTGGATATGACGGCATAACGCATCATGGAAAATCGCAATCCATATCTGGTGACTCAGGCTTTGAAGCATTTTATGTGGGGCTCCATATTGGCGGCCGTTTCCGCTCAGCTTGCCACAACCACCGATGCCATCGTGGTAAGCCATCTTATTGGACCGGATGCCATTTCCGCCATCAACCTGATGACGCCGGTATTGACGGTGTTCAGTTGCCTGATGATTTTATTCGGGATAGGCGCGAGTATAGTGGCGGCCAAGGCCATCGGGAGAAGGGATGACGATACCGCCAATGGCGTTTTTACCGCTGCGGTTCTCGGTTCCGTCGGAAGCGGGGTGGCTTTGGCGATAGTTACCTTTATATTCAGCTCGGAAATCGCAGGGGCGGTTACCGGCGGCAATGAACAAATCTATCTTTTGGCGCTCAGCTATCTGAAAGTGATGTGCGTATCCGTGCCTTTCATGATGTTGGGGGGCGTGATTGAAAATTTCGTCAAGACCGATGGAAATCCAAGAATAGTGATGGGGGCGGTGATAGCGGGAAGTTGCCTCAACCTTATTCTTGACATCGTTTTTATCAAGTGGCTCGGGATGGGGATCGCCGGTTCGGCATGGGCTACGGGATTGAATTATATTCTAGCCATCACCATCTGTCTCAGACATTTCAGGAAACCTCATAATTCCTTGAAGTGGCATGCGGATTGGGGCAAGATGATGCTTTATGTGCGGCAAAGTGTGGCCCAGGGCCTCCCCATGAGCATCAATACATTGCTGCTTGGTGGCAGTATATTGTTAATCAATTATATTGTGCTCTCCGCGCAAGGTGCCGATGGTATATACTGCTGGGCGGTATGCCTGCAACTTTTCATGATCATGCAGATGGTTTTGACCGGCATCGGCTCCAGCATCTTTTCCATTGGCGGGGTTTTGGCAGGGGAAAGGGATATGGAGGGACTTGCCATCCTAAATAGGAAAAGTTTATTATATACAGTGGGCGCGTTGGCGGCGATAACGTTGGTGATATTGATATGTCCCCGGTTTTTCGGAGAATTATTCGGCAACAGACCGGACAATCCCGTACGTATGCTGCCATATGCGTTGAGGGCTTTTTCTCTTATGCTTATCCCTTATGCCGTTGTCGCCATATTGAGATCCACATATCAGATTTTAGGCAGGACGCGGCTGAGTCTCTTTTTAAGCATCGCGCAATTGCTGCTTATGGTCGGATTTGTCTGGGGGTTCACATTCATAAGCGCGGATGTGATGTGGTGGGGATTTGCGGCTTCCTCGGTCGCCCTGTTGTCGGGCCTGGTTCTTTATACCGGTGTCATCCAAAGCCGGGAGGAAGGATATAGGTTCATCACCCTCATTCCCCGGGAGGAAAACGATGATGTACTTGTCTTATCCGTAAAAATGACCCCCGAAAGCGTGACGGACGCGGATAAGGAAATCAAGGACTTTCTCGGGAGGCTGGGGATTGACGCCATGACCGCATACAGGGTCAGGCTTGATTGTGAGGAACTGATGCGGAATATCGTAAAATATGCGGTTGAAAAGAGGCGCGAGAAGCATTATTTCGACCTGCATATAAGCGTGACGGAACGGGACGTGCAGGTCTTGCTCAAGGATGACGGGCGTCCGTTCAATCCCGTGATGACCGGCGGGGACAGAAAAATAGTCTCCGACAATCCAAACGGGAAGATAGGTTTGAAGATGGTCAACGCCCTATACGACCATGTCAACTATAAATACATGTATGACCAAAATATGGTGATGCTCAGTTTTTCAAGAAATAATTAATTCTACGCAATATGACCAACCAATTCCTTCAAGCATTTTGGGATAGTTGCCGGAAGTATGGCGACGAGATTGCCATAGTGGACAAGCACGGCCGGAAAACGACTTATAGCGAGTTATATGATTTGGTGAGCCGGGTGGCCTATTCACTCGATGAAATGGATTTGCCCGACAATTCGTTTATTCCGATCCTTATGCCGGTTTCGTTGGAATACATCGCATCGATGATGGCCATTTGGATGGCGGGGCATGCACCGGTTCCTATGGGCACATCCTATCCTCCGGAACGGATTGCATACATTAGAAGGCATAGTGACGCCTCCGTCGTGCTGGATGAAGATTTATTCCGGAAATTATCCGCCACGGAGGGAAGGTATCTCGGTGACGAAGCGTGTGGTTTGGATAGGAACGCCCTTCTGATTTACACCAGTGGCTCGACCGGAGAACCCAAAGGTATCCTCCATACGTTCGAGAGCCTTCTCTTCGGAAACGAGTATTGCATCAAGGCGCCGGTAGATCCGACGCAGAAATGGGGCGCCACCGCACCGCTCTATTTCATCGCGGGGGTGACGATAAACTTCAAGGTGTTGAAGGGAGGCGGTCAGCTCCATCTCTATGACGACGAGGTGCGGTTTGACGTTGTGAAGATGGCGGATTATGTTGCGGAAAACGGGATTACCCACACCTTCATCAGCCCTTCCATGCTCCGGAATTTCCGTAATCATTCCGACTCCCTCAAAGTGGTATATACAGGTAGCGAGAAGGTTTCCGGCCAGTCGAGCCGCGACGGTTACACGCTCTACAATATCTTCGGTATGAGCGAAATGGTGGGCGGTATAACGCCGTTTAAGGTGGACCGTCCTTATGACGCCACGCCGATTGGCTATCCCGACCGTGAATCCGGTTTTGAGTTTAAGATTGTCGATAACGAAGGCAACGAAGTGGCGCAAGGCGAGGAAGGGGAATTAATCGCGAAAGGGCATTTCGCCAAGGAATATTATAAGGATCCCGATAAAACGGCCAAGCTGTATGAAAACGGGTGGCTACATACCGGCGATATCATGAAAGTCCTTCCCGACGGTGCCATTCAATACGTCAACCGTAAGGATTGGATGCTCAAAATCAACGGCCAGCGCGTCGAGCCGGGCGAAGTGGAGTCCGCCATGAAAAAGAATGCCGGTGTAAAAGATGCCATCGTGAAAGGTTTCGATGCTGACAACGGCAGCCAGTTCATCTGTGGCTATTATATCCCGTCTTCCGAATCGGATTTGACTTCGGAAAAACTGAGGGAAGATTTACTAAAGCGGCTCCCGTCATATATGGTGCCGCTTTATCTCGTCAGGATGGAGGCTTTCCCCTTGTTGCCCAACGGGAAAGTGAACCGGAAGATTTTGGAGGCCCCCTCCGCCGAAGAATGGCAGGTGTCTTACGTCGCGCCCCGAAATGCCACGGAGCAGGCCTTGTGCGATGCTTTCGCCCGCGTTTTTAATTTGGAAAAGGTGGGCATCGACGATGATTTCTTCCTCCTTGGCGGAGACAGTATCAAGGTGATGAAATTGCAACAATTGTGCAAGAGTCTGGAACTCACCTCTAAACTTATCTATAAAGCAAGGACGCCGAAAAATCTGGCGGCCGCCCTCCGGAAGGATGCTTCAAGCGCAACGAAACATGATGCCAAGACGCCCGTTCCTTTGAGCCGTACGCAATCGGGCATATTCGCCGAATGCATGGCCGCTCAGGGCAAGGCCGTTTACAATATCCCCCAGCTTTTTAAACTCGACAAGTCCATTGATCCGGCCAAGCTTGCAAAAGCGCTGGAAAAAGTCATCGAGGCGCATCCGTTTGTCAAACTTAGGATAAAGGAAGACGCCGATGGCAATCCGATGATGGTTCCTCAGGATTATGCTTATAGACAGACGATTGAGAAACTGTCACAAGAAGCGTTCGACAGACTGGTACCCGAACTGATTCAACCGTTCAGGCTAACGGAAGATCCGCTCTTCAGAATCCGGATTTTCGAAACAGAGGAGCGTCATTATCTTTTTATGGATTTCCATCATATTATCTATGACGGTACTTCGATGCTGATCTTCCTTGAAGACCTCAATGGCGCATATCGAGATGAGGAAATCGTATCGGAAGAATGGACGGGTTTTGATGTCGCCTTGGAAGAAGCGGAAGTCAGGAAAACCGAGGTTTACAACGAGTCAAAAGCATGGTATGAAAGGATTTTCGGCGGTCTTGAAATCGACAGTCTGCCGGTTCGGGACAGACATGCGGATGAAGTGGCGTTCGCCTCATGGGATCATCCATTGGATTTGAGTGTCGAAGCCATGAACCGGTTCTGCGAAAAGACCGGCATATCGGCCAACGTATTGAACACGGCCGCTTTCGGGAAACTGTTGGGAACGTTCGTCAATGCCAACGAGGCCCTTTTCGCCACGATATACAACGGCCGAACCGGTTCAAAGGAGGAGCGCACCATCGACATGATGGTGAAGACGTTGCCGGTATATTGCAAGTGGACGTCCGATACCGGTACGACCCAATATCTGAAAGAGATGCAGGATCAAATATTGGGGGCGATGCAGAATGATATATACTCATTTGCGGAGTTGGCGGCATCCAGCGGGATAAACAGCGATATCTTGTTTGCCTATCAAGGCGATTACCTTGCAAAGGAAAGTCTGCTCGGCGGTATGGCGGAAGAAATCGCCCTCGGCGGGAACGCCACGGGGATGCCTCTCGATTTCCAGGTTTTCATCAAGGAGGGGAAACTCGTACTCCATGTGGAATATATGGCTAACCGGTATTCCGAAGGCTTTATAAAGGGAATGTCCGAGAGTTATGCCGCCATCCTCAAGTCAATGACTTGCTGTGACTTGATGGGCGAAGTGGACATAACCACGCCGGGACAGCTTGCACAACTGGATGGTTTCAACAATACGGACGCGGCATACGACCATACGCAGACGGTAGTCAGTCTGTTTGAAAGCGCGGCGCAAGCTTATCCTGACAATATAGCGGTTATATATGAAGACCGGAAATACACTTACAGGCAGGCGGCCCGGATTACCGATAACGTTGCGGCGGAAATAGAAAGCCGCGGTCTCGGCGAGGGGGATGTGGTCAGTATCCTGATTCCCAGAAGCGAATGGATGGTGTTGGCCTCCGTGGGTACCTCAAAGACCGGTTGTGCGTATCAACCTTTGGATCATACCTATCCGAAAGACCGTCTTAACTTCATGGTAAAGGATTCCGGAGCGAAACTTCTTATCACCACGGAAGAACTGCGCGGATATCTTGATGAATATAACGGGGACGTGCTTTTCATTTCCGAGATAGAAAAGAGCGAGCGGAAACGGGCGGTACGGCATAGCGTGAAGCCGTCCTCGCTCTTTACCCTCCTATACACCAGCGGTTCTACCGGCGTGCCTAAGGGCGTTAAACTTGACCATGCCAATCTGGTATGCTTTATCGACTGGTATGTAAGATACTTTGACCTCCGCCCCGGAGATTGCGTGGGCGCATATGCCTCCTATGGGTTTGACGCCAATATGATGGACATGTACCCCACTATATGCCGGGGGGCGGCCGTCTGCATCGTGCCGGAGGACATCCGCCTCGATATGGAGCGGCTGAACGCATATTTGATGGCAAACAAGGTGTCCCACCTGTTCATGACCACGCAGGTCGGCCGGCAGTTCGCGAGTGATATCGAGGAAACTTCTCTGCGATACCTCTGCATGGGCGGCGAGAAACTCATCTCTTTCCCGGTTCCGTCCAGCTATAAGACCTATAACGCCTACGGGCCTACGGAAGGCACTATATTATCATCGATTTATCAGTTGCAAAAAGATGAAACCGATATTCCGATCGGAAAGATCCTCGACAACATTAAGGGATATATCGTGAATGATGAAGGCAAGCGGGTGCCGGTAGGCGCCGTCGGAGAATTGTGGATAGCCGGCCCCCATGTGGCGGAAGGGTATCTGAACCGTCCTGAAAAGACGGCCGAGGTCTTCATCCGGAATCCATTTGCCGGCGGGGATTATGGTAAAGCGTACCGGACGGGCGACATGGTCCGTTACCGTGCCGATGGAAACATTGATTTCGTCGGGCGGAGTGACGGTCAGGTCAAGATCCGCGGTTTCAGGATAGAGCTAAGCGAGGTGGAGACGGTGATCCGGGAATTCGAAGGCATCAGGAATGCGACCGTCGTGGCATTCGACCATCCTTCCGGCGGGAAATACATCGCCGCCTATGTGGTGAGCGATAATCCGGTGGATATAAACGCCCTCAATGATTTCATCCGCGATAGGAAACCGCCTTATATGGTGCCGGCCGTTACGATGCAGATTGAACGTATCCCGCTGAATCAAAACCAGAAGGTCAACAAGAGGGCTTTGCCGGAGCCTGAATTTAAGGTTGAAACCGATGAAGCCGAGACGCACCGTCCTTTAAATATTCTTGAAAAGGAAATATGTTCGATTGCAGAAAAGACATTGGGTACCGACGGATTGGGCATCGCTTCGCCTTTTACGCATTACGGCCTCACTTCCATCCTTAGCATCAAGTTCGCTTCCCAGCTATATAAAAGATTCGGCGTGGAAATTCCGTCCAAGCATCTGTTAAACGGCGGGAGCGTCGAGACGGTCGAGAACCTCATCCTCGGTCAGCTGCTGTCCGGCGCAAAAGCCGGGGATACGGGGGCAAAGGCCGAGGGGAAGGACGTCAAGTCGTCGCCGCTCTCATTCCCGCAGACCGGTGTCTATTTCGAATGTATGAAACGCCCCGCCGACGTTACCTATAATATTCCGGCCATGTTCCGGTTTAGCAAGGCGATAGCTTCTGAAAAACTGGCCGGCGCGGTGAAAGATGTGGTTTCGGCCCATCCAACCCTTGCTTCCTGTTTTAAAAACACCGAGGCGGGCGTGATGCAGGTCTTGATGGACGGCCACGTTCCGGAAGTGAAGGTGTCGCAAATGACGCAGGAACAACTGGATACGTATAAAAATTCATTTGTCAAACCGTTCCGTCTATCCAACGGGCCGCTATATCGGATGGAAGTGGTGGAAACGCCCGATGATATCTGTCTGCTTGCCGATTTCCATCATCTGGTGTTTGACGGTACGTCGCTGGATATTTTCCTCCGCCAACTGCAACAGGTTTTGGCGGGTGAAAAGCTTTCGCCTGAAAGCTATACCTATTTCCAATATGTGGCGGATGAAAAGGAGTTTGAGAAATCGGAAACCTATGAGGCCAACGGACAATATTATGCCCGGCTCCTGGCGGATTTGGAAAATGTAAGTGAAATTCCAAACGACCTGAAAGGGAAGGAAACGGATGGCAAACTGAGAACGGCCGCTTCCCATTTCAATGCGGACCGGGTGGATGAATTCGCCAGGAAACTTGGCGTGACACAGGCCGCGGTGATGTTGGCATCCACGTTCTATACCGTGTCAAGATATGTCAACGACGCCAATGTATATCTTTCCACCATCAGTAGCGGGCGAAGCGACGTGCGCACCGGAGAAACCTTCGGTATGTTCGTCAACACGCTGCCTTTGGCCGTCAAGGTGGAAGACGAATCCATCGAAGCGTTCATCAAGCGGAGCGCCGGCATATTCAATGGCGTTCTCGACCACGAAAAATACCCGTTCGCCCGCATTTCCGCCGACTACGGGTACCGGCCGGAAATCGTATATGAATACCAACTCGGTGTCATCGGCGGTAACGGCTTCCCGCAACTGAAAGGGATGGAAAGCCTGGAGCAGGACATGGCCAAATTCAAGGTTTCGGTGCATATTGAACTGGCCGACGGAAAACCGGCGGTCGTGGTGTACTACAATGATGCCCTTTACAGCCGGAGTTTAATGGAGGGGTTTGCCCGCAGTATCGTGATTGTCACGGATAAGATGCTCTCGAACGCATCCGGGAAGATTAACGCGGTAAATCTTATCGATGAGGCCCGGGAGAAGGAATTGGAAAAATTCCGCACGGTTGAGGTGGCGGCGCCTAAGTTTCATTATTTTCAGGAAGCGGTGGAGTATTTCGCCCGAAAGACACCGGACCGGAAGGCCCTTATCGCTTGCGATGGCGAATATACGTACCGGGAATTTGACGCCACGGCCAACCGGATTGCCAACAACTTGATCGGTCTGGGCGTGCGTCCGAGAAGCAAGGTCGCGTTGCTGCTTCCCAGAACCGCGAAAGTGATTCTGTCCATGTACGGGGTGATGAAAGCCGGAAGTGCGTATATCCCTTGCGATCCCGAGTATCCGGTAGAGAGAATACAGCATATCTTGAATGACAGCGGGGCCGCCTATGTCATCACGACCAAGGACCGGCTGAAGGATTTCGCCAATGCCATCGATGTTGAGACGCTGTTGGAAGGAAATCCCGAGCGCCCCGCGTTGGAAATCACCCCGAATGATCTTGCGTATCTAATATATACTTCCGGCTCGACCGGCAAGCCCAAAGGGGTGATGCTTCGCCATGAAAGTATCGCCAATTACCTGCTTGACCATCCGGCCAATACCCATATACATGCTTTGGCGACAACCGCAAACACATTGCTTTCCATCACGACCATTTCTTTCGACATGAGCCTGAAAGAAATCGGGGCCGCCTTGAACAACGGGTTGACGCTTGTGTTTGCCGATGAAGAACAGACCACCAATCCGATTACGCTTTCAAGGCTGTTTAAGGAAACGAAAGCGGACGCTTTCAACACCACGCCTTCAAGAATGCTGCAATTCATGGAGTTGCCCGCTTTTGCAGAGGCTATCGGGCAATGTAAGGTCATTATGTGCGGTGGCGAGAAATATGCCGATGGCCTGCTTGACAAATTGAGGGCCGCCGCTCCGGAAGCACGGATATTCAATACCTACGGCCCGACGGAGATTACGGTTTCCTCCAACTGCAAGGACATGACGCAAACCAACCGAGTCAGTGTGGGAAAGCCCCTCTTGAACGTAACGGAATTTGTGGTTGACAGGGACGGAAACGAACTGCCCGCCCGTATCGTGGGAGAACTCTATATCGGCGGTTTGGGAGTGGCCTCAGGCTATAACAACCTTCCCGAGATGACGGCTGAAAGATTTATAGACTACAAGGGAATGCACGTCTATAAATCGGGGGACTACGCCCGATGGACCGAGGACGGCGATGTGGAAATCCTTGGCCGGACCGACAATCAGATAAAGCTGCGCGGTCTCCGGATTGAACTCGGGGAAGTGGAGGCGGCTTTGGCGGCTGTTGAAGGCATCGGCAACGTTGTGGTCAAGATTGTCGGGATTAAAGGGGAAGACCATCTGGCGGCTTATTTCACGGCCAACCGTAAGATTGACATATCCGAACTGAAAGCGGAACTTGGAAAGAACCTTACCAAGTATATGGTGCCCACCGCATACCTGCAACTGGATAAGTTCCCGTTGACCCCGAACGGCAAGACCGATGTCAAGGCGCTGCCCGCTCCGGAGGTCGCCCTTTCCGGAGAATATGAGGCGCCTGCCAATGAAACGGAACGGAATATCGCCGGCATATTCGGAAAGATTCTCAAATTGGACAAGGTCGGGGCGAATGACAGTTTCTATGAGTTGGGAGGCACGTCGCTCGTAACGACAAGGGTGATTATCGAAACGGACAAGTTGGGCTATCGTGTGGCATACGGGGATGTGTTCGCGAACCCGACGCCGAGAAAACTCGCCAACTTTATCCTCGGTATCTCCGACGACGCCGTTGAGAAAGATGAGGTGACGGATTATGACTATTCGGCCATAAACGCCCTGCTTAAACAAAACACCCTTGAGGCATTCCGGCTCGGAGAACCGTTGGGTCTCGGCAAAGTCCTGCTTACCGGCCCCACCGGCTATCTCGGCATCCATATCCTCAAACAACTGATTGACTCCGATGCGGCGCAAATCTATTGCCTGATAAGGGCAAAGGATGCCAAGAGCGCCGAAGAACGCCTGAAGACCCTTCTGTTCTATTATTTTGAAAATACGTTCGACGGTCTGTTCGGCAACAGATTGCAGGTAATTCCGGGGGATGTGACCTCTGAAATCGATACGGCGGTCAAAGTCGATACCTTGATAAACTGTGCCGCGATTGTCAAGCATTTTGCAGAAGGGACGGAAATTGAGGATGTGAACGTAGGCGGAGCGGAACACTGTATTGAATATTGCCTTGCTACCGGCGCCAGGATGATTCAGGTCTCCACCGCAAGTACCCGTGGCCTGAGTGTGAACGGTATCCCGGCGCGCGACATGATTTTCAATGAGGAAAGTCTTTACATGGGGCAATACCTCGGCAATAAGTATATCCACTCGAAGTTCCTTGCGGAAAGAGCGGTACTCGAAGCCGTCGCCTCTAAAGGTCTTGTCGCCAAAATCATGCGGGTGGGTAATCTCGCTCCCAGAAGCACGGATGGCGAGTTTCAGGTTAATTTCCAGACAAACTCATTCATGGGCAGGTTGAAGGTCTATAATATGCTTGGCTGTTGCCCCTATGAATCCAGGGACCTTACCGTGGAATTCTCACCCATCAACGAGGTGGCGAAGGCCATTGTCCTGCTTTCATGTACGCCGAAAGAATGCGTCGTATTCCATCCTTACAATAACCACAATATATTGTTCGGGGATGTATTGCGGGAATTGAAATATATAGGAGAAGGGGTTGAATTCGTAGAACTTGGAAACTTCTCCAAGGCGCTCGATGAAGCCAAGGAAGATCCGGCAAAGGCCAAACAGCTGTCCAGTCTCCTGGCGTACCAGAATATGGCGAAGGGGCGGAAATCATCCGATGTTCTCCGGCAGAATGTATATACAATGCAGGTGCTTTATCGTCTTGGTTTCTCGTGGTCCGTCACGTCCTGGGACTATATAGACAGATTTTTAACCGCAATCGAGGGCCTCGGGTTCTTCGATGCTTAACCGGTGCATACGATGAAGACAATAGAATATAGCGAAGCCGTAAGGCTGATAGAGGAAGCCGGGCGTATGCCCGCAAGGGAAAGGCTGGACATAAGGCATGAAAGACTGCGTGAGCTGGTGGCGTACGCACGGCGGAATTCCCCTTATTTCAAGGAACTCTATAGGGATCTGCCGGAACATTATACGCTGAAGGACCTTCCCCCTACCGAGAAGAGAACCTTGCAGGCTAACTATGATGACTGGTTGACCGATCGGAGCCTGAATAAGGAAAAGGTCGGCGCGTATCTTGGCCGGGACGTGAAGGACACCTCTCTGCTTTCAGGCAAATATACGGCTTTGAAAACAAGCGGTTCTACAGGCGAACCGCTGCTGATGGTGCGCGATGATTTTCACAACAAGATTCATGGGGCTTTGGTCAACAGGCGTCTTATGCGGGACCTTGACCCGAACCTCTTGAATCCTTCCCAATATAGGATTGCCACGGTCATACACACTTCGCCGGGGGCCTCAAGTTATAACGGCTATTTAAGGACGCTGGCGGCATTCCCTGACCATGCCCACAATATGCTCGCCATATCGGTGCTTGACGACCTCGACAGCACCGTGAAAAAACTGAACGCATTCAGGCCGGATGTGTTGACCGGATATGCTTCGTCCCTCATCGCGCTGGCAAAAGAACAGAAAGAAGGCCGGTTGGATATAGGGCTTAAGCTTATCGCCAATTCCGCCGAGTTGCTCCCCGATAAAGCCTACCGGGAATTGTCTGAATCTTTCGGTTGTCCGGTTATCAATAATTACTGCATGACCGAAGGGGGAGAAATCGCTATGGCCAACGGCGGCCCGGAACTGCGGCTTAACGAGGACTGGGTGATTGTGGAGCCTGTGGATGAGCATCTTCAACCCGTCAAGGATGCCTCTCAATTTTCAGATGGTATCCTGATTACGGACTTGAGTAATTTTGTGCAGCCTATCATCCGCTATCATGTCGATGACAGGGTGCGGATTGTCGCGCCGGAAGACGGTTCCGCTTTGCCGACCTTGGAGATAGACGGTCGTTCTTTTCAATCGTTCACTTTAGCGGGAAAAAAGTACACGATGGTCCTTATCATAACCAAAGCCGAGGTATGGCCCGGTTTGATGAAATCCCAGACGGTACAGATTTCATCCGATACGCTTGAAATAAGAGGCATCTGCTTTCCGGGGGAAGATCCGGAAAAGGTATTGGGCGGCCTGAGCGCGCGGTTGGAGGAATATTTCCATGAAAACGGATGCGTTGAGGCAAAAGTGACTTATTCATTGAAACCTCTGCTGCATAATAAAAAAGGCGGTAAGATACCGGATTATATCATTCATACCGGCGAGACAGATGACTAAGAATCCCCTTAAGAAGATCGATGACATATTGGGCGCCAACGGTATTATCCTTATCGTTGTGGCGGCCGTATTGCTGGTCGTGATATATCTGGTACAGTACAAATACGCCTATGAAGAGATAAATGAAGATTTACGCCTTAGGGCGCAAAGCGAACTTTCGGCAAAGAGCCTGACCATTCAGAACATCATGAACGTCGTGGAGACCGCCGTATGCAATCACACCGATGATGTGGCGGGATTATTGAACCAACCGGACGCCATGTACGGGATAGCCGCGAAAATAGTGGGCATGAATGCCATAATCACAGGAAGTTCGATATCATTCATCGAAGACTACTATCCTGAAAGGGGCAAGTGGTTTGAGGTTTATGCCGTCCGGGATTCCACCGGTAAGATCGAGACCATGCAACTCGGATCTGAACAACATGATTACTTCAAGCGTGAGTTTTTCAGTCTGCCGGTTTCAACCGGAAAGGGGTGTTGGACCAATCCATATCTTGATAGCGATGGTGCGAAAATGATGCTTACCACCTATTCGGAGCCGGTTTATGACAAGGATGGCAAAATCATAGCGGTGCTGGATGCCGATATATCTTTGGATTGGCTTGATGACGTACTGGCGGTGGAGTATGCCTATCCGTCAAGTTACCATATCCTGCTTTCCAAGACGGGCCAGCTGATGTCCGTGCCTGACCGGAATTTCTTGTTGAAGACCATACCGGATATGGAGAAGGCTTACGGAAACGAGGATTTCCTGACGCTCAACGCGGGGATGTTGTCGGGCAAAAGCGGCCAAACCGTCATCAGGGATAAAAAAGGGAATAAATTCCTTGCCTTTTTTATGCCGGTGGACAAGCATACGGGATGGTCGATTGCCATCATAAACTCCGAGAAGGAAATTTTTGGCGATTTCCATAAGATGCGGGTGACCATCCTGTGGCTCAGTCTGGCGGGTTTGGTGATATTGGTGTTGATCATAGCGAGGGCGATACGCAATATCCGGAAGTTGGAAAAAGTATCGGCCGAAAGGGAAAGAATCCGGAGTGAACTTCAGATTGCCGCCGCCATTCAGATGGGCATGTTGCCGAAAGGCGACAGCATAGAAGCGGCTGAGGAAAAAATCGACGTGGCGGCAGTTCTGGAACCGGCCAAGGAAGTGGGCGGAGATCTCTATGATTATTTCATCAAAGACCACCGTCTTGTTTTCTGTATAGGCGATGTCAGCGGAAAAGGCGTGCCGGCTTCTTTGTTTATGGCGGTGGCCCGTTCGCTTTTCCGTGCATTGGCCGCCAATACGTTTGCCCCCGGCGCCATCGTTTCCGGCATGAACAATACCTTGATTGAGTTTAACGAGAGGGATATGTTCGTGACCCTGTTTTTGGGCGTGCTTGACCTGAAAACCGGCAGGCTGGATTATTGCAACGCAGGGCATGATGCGCCGTTAGTCTTGGATGCCCAAGGCTTGGCCCAATTGGATGTGATACCCAATCTGCCTTTGGGCGTATTCCCTGATTTTGAGTTTGTTCCGCAGAAAACTCAACTCGGGGAAAGGGCCGTCATGCTGCTCTATACCGACGGACTGACGGAGGCCATGGACATCCATAAGGAAGTGTTTGGCGAGCAACGGATGTTGGCGGGCTTGAAAACCCTTTGTTCCGGGAATCCTGATGTCGCTCCGCGGGACCTGATAGCGGGAATAGGGCGGCACATAAAGTCATTCGTGGGTAAGGCGGAACAGAGCGATGATATCACGATGTTGGCCTTCAAATTCCAAAGGTCGGTCCAAACCATCGAAAAAAGCATGACTTTGACAAATCAGGTGGCTGACATTCCGCAATTGAATCAATTTGTAGAGGAGGCGTGTGCCGGACAACACCTCGGAGAGGGATTTATCGCGGAACTTAAGCTTGCCATAGAAGAAGTGGTGGCGAATGTCATCCATCATGCTTACGATAAGCATGAAAAAGGGGAAATAGGGGTGAACTTGAAGTTTCGGCCGGAGGAAGTGTCGGTTGAGATAAAGGATGCCGGCAAGGCTTTTGACCCTACGGAAATCAAAGAAGCCGATACGGAATCGTCTGTTGAGGAACGCCGTATCGGTGGCT
Source organism: uncultured Bacteroidales bacterium (assembly GCA_947174375.1). GTDB lineage: Bacteria > Bacteroidota > Bacteroidia > Bacteroidales > P3 > CAMXAS01. The sequence continues at coordinate 965 of CAMWIS010000003.1, read as the reverse complement.
TGGGTTTGTGTCTGGTCCGACAACTGACAGACACCATGACCTATCGCAGGGAAGGCAATTTCAACCTATTATCCTTAACCAAACGCCGGGGATAATTGTATATATTGAAATATAACAAAACAAGATATGAAAACTACCATCCATTGTGAGGCCGAAAATATTTCGGTACAACTTTTAGGCGACCTTGATACGGCCGCCGCACAGGAAACAGAGAAAGCGTTTCAGACACTTATGGCGGAAAAAGGGAAAAAGATATCCTTGGACTGCTCGGGCCTCAACTACATCTCATCAAGCGGCCTGCGGCTTTTCCTTTCTCTCCTCAAAAGCTGTAAGCCGAATGGCAATACGCTTACCATTGAAAACCTGAACGACAATATCCGGAAAGTATTTACGATGACCGGTTTTTCCTCACTCTTCGACATTAAATGACATCAGTGGCTTTTTGTCGTTTAATTTATGTTGACTACGCTGATTGACGAGGTAAAAGGTACCGGCACTCAAAAGGAACTGTCGGAAATAGGCCGTAAACTCCTTTTAAAGGGGGTACAGACGGAATACGGTCTATCGGAAATCCCAGAAATCTCATTCGGTGTTTTCGGTAAACCCTATTTCAGGTCTCATCCGGATATTCATTTCAACATCAGCCATTGCGATAAAGCGGTGGTTTGCGCCCTTTCCGACAGCGTCGTCGGGATAGACGTGGAATCCGTCCGCCCTTTCGACCGGGAAATGGCGGAATATGTTTCCGCACCTGAAGAGTTTAAATCCATTTTGACGAGTGCCGACCCGGCCGTGGCTTTTACCATCCTCTGGACCCGGAAAGAAAGCTATTGCAAAATGACCGGACAAGGCCTCAACACCCCAAAAGAGATTCGGGAAATACTCATGGTCAACCACGCCCGTTTCCATACAACGATCAACAAAGCCGGGGGCTACATCGTGACATTATGCCAACCTGATTTTCC
>CAMWIS010000002.1 GCA_947174375.1 uncultured Bacteroidales bacterium | reverse complement strand
GCCGTGCCGTTTCTTGCGGTTCGAACGGTTGCCCTTGTTGGGCTTGTCAAAGCGCGTCAGGTCGTCTTGGCCCACCACGTTCGAGAAAGCCGTTTCTTCCGGTACGATTTCCGCCTCCGTCTGACTGGCCGTCAGGTCGGCCGGCGTCTCGCCGCGGCGGTTGGCCTCTATCAGGCGGGCGGCCTCTTCCGCGTCCACGTTGATGTAGCGGTTCGGCTCGTCCTCATACACGTAAGTCATCTTGTGGTTCAGGATGTCCGTCTTGATGCATTTGGCCTTGCCTTTCTCGGTCACAATCGGCGTGCGGGCGTCGGGCATACTCTTCTGCAAGTCTATATACGTGTCGTATTCGTAGTTGAGACAGCATTTGAGCTTGCTGCATTGGCCGGCCAATTTCTGCGGATTGAGCGAAACCTGCTGTACGCGGGCGGCGTGCGTGCTCACCGACGTAAAGTTATGCAGGAACGTCACGCAGCAGAGTTCGCGGCCGCATGAGCCGATGCCGCCGATGTTGCCGGCTTCCTGCCGCGCCCCGATTTGCTTCATCTCGATGCGTACCTTGAATTCCTCGGCGTAGAGCTTGATAAGCTGCCGGAAGTCCACGCGGTCGTCGGCCGTATAGTAGAAGATGGCTTTCGTGAAATCGCCCTGGTATTCCACATTGTTGATTTTCATATCCAGCCCGAGTTCGGCCGCGAGGACGCGGGCGCGCCGCTGCGTTTCCTTCTCGATGCGGATGGTTTCCAGCCATTTGTCGATGTCGTTCGGCCGCGCCTTGCGGTACACTTTCTTGATTTGCGGCGAAAGCGGGTCGATGCCCTTGTTCTTGGCCTGCATACGGGCCAACTCGCCGCGGAGGCAGATGATGCCGATGTCGTGGCCCGAATTGCCCTCCACGGCCACGATGTCGCCGCATTCAAACGTCTCGTTCGTGTCGCCCGGCAAACGGAAAAAGTCCTTGTGCGTGTTCTTGAACCGCACTTCCACAAGGTCGAACGGGTCGGGCGAGGGCAGGTTGCCGAACGTATCGGTCCAGTTGTAGGCGTGCATCTGCGCGCAGCAGCTCATCTGACGGCTGCGGTCGCAGGGCGTGTCCTGCAAGGAGGGCGCGTGGGCGCAGCCCCGGCTGTTGTAGATGTTTTCCTCAACGGTTTTGCGTAGGAACACTTCGGGTTCCGTCGCTTCCGATTCGGTTTCGGGTCTGAAATTCTCGTTTTCGGTATATTCAGGCATTTTTCTTCTTTTTTTCAGCGGCCATCAACCGGCATATCTGCAGGGAGGCGTCCGTCATGAGGTTGGATATATTTGCGTTCCGCGCCACAAAGTAAATGGCGTCGTTGATAAGGCGGTAGTAAGCCGGCGCGTTCTCCGCCGTGATAAAGGGGGAGAAGTTGCGGATAAAGGCCTGTTGGTCGGCCGGCAGTTGCGCCATGATGCCGCAGCCCTCGTGGCACAGCAGGCACAGGCGTATTTTTTCAAGCGAAAAGCGCAGGAACAGCCGCAACGGCTCGCGGCCTAAGCGCGCCAGCTGTTCGCTCAAGTCCAGCAGGTCGGGCACGTCGGCCTTGTAGCAGGCGCGCATCCAGCGGGTAAAATAGGCTTCGTGCTGTTCTTCGCCCTCGTGTCCGCGCCAATCGGCCAACGCGCGGCAGAGGTTGCCATGCGCGGCTTCGGCTATCGGTTGCGCTTCGGCGGCGCTCAGGCCGTAGTGCGTCACTAAGCCGCCGCACAGGTCTTCGGTGCTCAGGGCCGGCACCTGCACGATTTGCGTGCGCGACAGAATCGTGGCCGAGATTTGGTCGGGGTTTTCGGAAACGAGCAGGAACAGCGTCTGCGGTTCGGGTTCTTCCAGCGTCTTGAGCAGTGTGGAAGAAATCGTATCGCTGATTTTTTCGGCCATCCACAGTACCACGACGCGGTAGTCCGCCTCGCAGCTTTTGAGCGCGAGCTGTTCGATGAGCGTGTGGCAGTCGCGGATGTTGATGATGGCCTGCCGTTGCCCGATGTTCATGGCTTCAATCCAGTCGTTGAGGCTGAACTCCAAGCGGTTTTTGAGGCCGAATTCGCGCCAGAGCGGCAGGTAGTCGGTGCTTTGGGCGTCTTTTTTGACCAATTCGCCGATGTTGTTCGGAAAAAAGAAATGCAGGTCGGGATGCGCCAGCCGTTCAAACTTGACGCAAGACGGACATTGCCCGCAGGAATCGGCCGAAAGGCCGCCCAGGTCGGCGTCGGCCGCCGTTACCTTGTGCCGGCAGTTCAGGAATTGGGCGTAAGCCAAGGCCAACGGCAGTTTCTGATTGCCCTCCGGCCCGGAAAACAACTGCGCGTGCGCGATGCGCCCGGCTTGCGCCGAGGCGATCAAACGCTCTATAAGCGGCCTCTGTCCTATGATATCGCGAAATCGCATCCGTTCTTGAACTATCCTGTCAATAAACTAACAAAGATAGCAAAAAAAACGGTTTATTTCAAGACGATGCCGGCGCGGCTCACCGTATAGGTGGCGAAGAAGCCGAACGCGCCGCCCGACAGGTTGCCGCGCGCGTTGGCGGGCGAACCGCCGAACATCGGCATGGACGGATTCAGGGCGTCCTGTAAGTCCGAGACATATTCGTCAAAGTCGTGCGTCACGTCCCAAATTTCAACGCAGACCGAGTCGCCGATGGCGAGCGGCAACTCCCCGTCGTCCGCGAAAAAGTAAATCTGCAGCCCGCTGATGTAAAGCCCTTGGGTAAAGTCGTCCGACATACGCGTCATCTCGGTCAGTTCGGGAAAGAGCGTCACGCCGTTCACGCTCACGGTCGTCAGATAGTAATCTTTTTGGGGCGGATCCTGGGCATAGAACAGGATATTCCAACCCATGCGCTCCGGATCCGGTACAATGGCCGGCGGCAGGGCGGGCCCGTAAACGGCTTGGAGCGAGTCGATGCTGTTCGCGAACGGCATCGTGCTTTCGGCCGTATAAGATTCCGTCTGCCCGTCACGGTCGGCGTCCACGTCCTGTATAAAGAGTTCATAGTGTACGCCCATCCGTCCGGCAAAGGCTTCTAAGCTGCGGTAAACGCCCGGTTCGGCGGGCTCTTCGGCAAAATCGTAGCGGTGTCCGCCGTCTGTAATATATACAGTTGCGCCGCTCACGGCCAAATCCGCGGACGTCGGGGCATAGTAGTCCGAACTGCGGCTCAACCGGACGGTATGCCGTATCGAGTCGGTCGTCAGGCGGGCGTCCACCACCAGTACCGGCGCGTCGCCGCCTTTGAGGTCGATGTCGATTTCTTCCGTGCAGGCCGTCAGCCCCAACACCAGGCCTGTCAGCAAGGCCCTGCCGTATCGTATATTCCGTATCTTACGCATCGTTACCATCTGAAATTAAAGGTTATGGAAGGCACCGCCGAGAACAGGTATATCATCTCCGCATACGAACGGCCTGGATTTTCGGGGTCTTGTTTGAAACTGATCGTCCACGGGTTCTTGCGCGCATACACGTTGTAGCAGCCCACCGACAAGTCCCAGGTAAAACGGCGGTTCGGGTCGGGCTTGGCGCGGAACGTGTAGCCGATGTCCAGGCGGTGGTAGTTCGGCATGCGGTCGCTGTTGCGGTCGCCGTAAATCGGCACCCATTCGCCGTCGATAACGGCCTTGCCGTGCGGAAAGTTCGTCGGCAGGCCGGAGTAAAACACCCAGTTGAGGTTGATGCTGTGGCGCGGGTGCGGCTCTATGTTCAGCAATACGGTCAGCGCGTGCGGCCGGTCGTAAGGCGAAGGGTAGGTCTCGCCGCGGTTCACGCCCTCGATGCGGCGCGTCGATTTGGAAAGCGTATAGCTGAGCGAGCCGTTCACGATGCCGCGCGTGCGTTTGAGCGAAACCTCCATGCCGTAGGCCTGTCCCGTGCCGGAACGCACCTCGCCGTACAGATAGCGGTTGCCCAAAACGATGGCGTGATCCTTGAAATCGACCACGTTCTGCAAGTAGCGGTAGTAAAATTCGATGGAGGTCTCCCATTCGCCGTCCTTGAAATGCTTTTCAAAGCCGAGTGCGCCCTGGTCGGCGATTTGGGGCAACAGCGTCGGGTTGGCCGGGAACCAAACGTCCAGCGGGTTGCCCGACGTGGAGTTCTGCGCCATCTGCGTGTACTGCATCGTGCGGGCGTAGTTCAGTTTAAGGCTCATCGTGCTGTCGATCAGCCAACTCAGGCCCACGCGCGGCTCAATACCCCAATAGGTATGGTAAAACCGGCCTTCGGGATAGTACAGCGCCTCGCTCACTTCGCCGTTGCGGTAATAATACACGGAGTCGGCGCCGATATTGCTGAACGAACTCAGGCGCAGGCCGTATTTCAGCAGGAAGTGGTCGCCTATGGCCTGGTCGTTGCCGATGTAAAACGCGTTTTCCAGCGCATGGAAGCGTTCCTGCGTATAGCTCCAGCTGACGTTCGTGTCAATGAAGCCCATGCTTTCGAACATATTGACGGTCACGTCGCCCGGGTCGTAGATATGATAGGTGGACGTCAGGCCGAAACGGAGCGTATGCTTGCCGAGCGTGTAGAGGAAATCCACCTGGCCGCCGTAGTCGGTCGTATGCGCGTCCCAGTCCAGCGTAAACATTTCGGATTCCAAGCCCATCAGGTAGCGGTAGTCGCTGATGATGCCCGAAACGGTCATGACGAAATCGTCGGAGAAGAAATGGTGCCAGCTCAGGTCAAGGGCTTTGTTGCCGTAGTCGGCCACGGCGTGCATGACGCTCATGCCGGCTACGTCACGCCCCATATAGCCCGACAGCGTCAGTTTGTCCTTGCGGTTGCGGCTGCGGAACGAGAGTTTGGCGTTGGCGTCGTAGAAATACAGCTTCACGCCCTTGATGTCGAACATCGGCAGGAACGCGTCGAAGTAAGTCCGGCGGCCGGCCACCAAAAACGAGAACAGGTCGTTCACAATGGGGCCTTCGACGGTCAGGCGCGTCAGCAGCAGGCCGATGCCGCCCGTAACATGATAGCGGTGGTAGTCGCCCTCGCGCATCGTGGCGTCTATGACCGACGACAGCCGGCCGCCGAATTGCAGGGGCATATCGCCCTTATAGACCGTCGCCCCGTCGATGACGTCGTTGTTGAAAATAGAGAAGAAGCCGAGCGCGTGCGACGGATTGTAAATCGGGGCGTGGTCGAGCAGGATAAAATTTTGGTCGGGGGAACCGCCCCGCACGCTGAAGCCCGAACTGCCTTCCGACGTCATGATGATGCCGGGCAGGAACTGCACCGATTTGAGCAGGTCGGCCTCGCCCAAAAGCGTGGGCAGTTTCTTGATGGCGGCCACGCTCAGTTGCTCCATGCCCACGATGTTGTTGCGCAGCTGTTGGCTTTGCCGGCTTTTGATTTCCACGCCGCTCAGCTGGCGGGCCGTGCCGACGAGGTCAAACGTCAGCACGCGGTCGCGGTTGAGGCGCAACGTATCGTGGCGCGTTTCGTAGCCTAAGAAGCGCACTTCCAGCGCGTAAGTGCCGGCGGGGATACGGAAATCGAATTTGCCTTGGGCGTCCGCCACCGCGCCGCTCTGTAAGGCCGGAATCCAAATGGCGGCTTGCGGCAGGGCTTCGCCGTTGGCGGCGTCGCGCACGATGCCGTGCACGCGGACGGATGTGGCGGTGGTTTGCGCCTGTACCCGCATCGGGAAAAACAAGCATCCGATGCATAGGAGCAGGCATAGGAAAAGCCGTTGGCTTGTGTCAGGCCGAAACATAAGATATATATAGTATCATAACCAGTAAAGGATATTTAGCCAGATATTGAACGGGTGCACGTTGGAGGTCTGGAAATGCACGCCGATGGGGCCGATGGGCGTGTTGTAACTCAGGCCCGCCGCACCGCCGTAGATAAACTCGTCCAAATGGGTGATATCGCGGATGTCATAGACCGACATCCCCGTGTAGCCCCGCAGGGAGACATACAGGTTTTTCAATATTTCGGCCTGCAGGTTCAGGTGTACGTTCCAAAAATGCTGGCCCTCGCTCTGAAACGGCAACAGCCCCGCGAAGTCGGTTTGCTGGATGCCGTTGCGCAGGCCGGTCAAGCCGCCTTGGTAGAACATATAGGGCGTCGGAATCGTGGCCGTCGTCTTCAGCAGGTTCGTCCCCACGGCGAGCCCGGGGTAAATCGAGAACCAGCGTTTGGGCGAGAACGCGAAGTCGAGGTAGGCGCGTGCCGTCAGGAAACGGTCGGCATAGGGCGCGGAGATGCCGAGGCCGATGGGGTAGGACACCTCGATGTCGGCCTTGATACCGTGTTGCGGGAAAAAGAGCCGGTCGTAACTGTCGTGCAGGAAGAACAGATAGGGCATGACGTAAAAGAAGTTACGCTGTCCGAAGTCCGTATCGGTCGTGAATTTCTCCTTAAAGTTATGGTAGTTCAAACGGACGCCGCCGCCCAAAATGCTGCGTCGCCAGTTCGACTGGGCGAAAAGGCTGAACCGGTGGCCCTGGGATGAGAATTCGCTTGTCGGCGTATTCGGGTCGCTCCAGTCGTGATACAGCCTCTCGTTGTTAATGAAATAGAACTGATAGGCGGCCCCGATGCGGGGATGCCAAAATACGAAGTCGCCGTTGCGCTTCCATTTGGGCGTAAAGAGGAATTCCGCCTTGACGCCGGGCATGCGCGAGAGTTCGCCGTCTATGCTCAGGCGGGTGTTGGGAATGCCCAAATCGCGGAACACCACGCCGGCCAACAGAGCGGCCGAACGTTGGTTGTCGTAGCGGAAGCCGAGGCGGAACGCGTTGGTCGGTTTCTCATCCACCGTGATTTTCAATACCACCTGCGCCCGGTTGTTGGTGTCGGGCAGAAACGTGTAGCTGACGTTGTCGAACACCATCGAACCGTACAGCCGTTCCACGCCGCGGACGATATCGTCCTGCTTGACCCAGGTGTTGTGCTCGATCTGCAGGAACTGGTTGGCGAATTGCGGGCTGAATTTGGACAAGCCTTCGAATTGGATTTCCGAAACATAGACGTTTGCCATCGGCAGGTGCGGGTAACGGCTGACCTTAGGCGTAGCCGGTTGTCGGTAGGCGGCCAATTCGTCGGCTAATTTCTTGAATTCGTCGTATTGGGCGCGGGCGGCGGCCTCACCGCGCGCCAGCAGCGAGTCGGTGGCGCCGAAGCTGGAAGGGCCATATCCGGTTAAATCCGGCGTGACGAGGATTCGGCAACGCTCCTTGTTTTTGGCTATCTTCGTCTTGGTGTGCATGAACAGCGACATTTCCAAGACATTGGCCATGTTTTTCAGTTTGTCTTTGCCCTTGTATTGGAAGCCGACATCCACGCCGATAATGATATCGGCGCCCATTTTGATGATTTCTTCCACTGGAAAGTTATCGACGAGCCCGCCGTCCACAAGAATCATCGAATCCTTTTCCACGGGGTTGAATACGCCGGGAATGGCCATGCTGGCGCGCATGGCTTCGGCCAGGTTGCCGTCTTTGAGCACGATGGCCTGTCCGGTCAGCACGTCGGTGGCAACACAGCGGAACGGAATTTTGAGTTCGTCAAAACTGTTGAGCGCATAGGTGTTGGCCGTCAACGTGTAAAACAGGTTGTTGATGTGTTGGCCTTTGAGGATGCCGATGGGCAGCAACGAAGATTTCTGACCGAACGGCAACGTGATGACGTATTGGTCGGCCGTCCGTTTTTCCGTCAAAGAGATATCGGAACGGATGGCTTTGTCTGAAAGCAACACGTCCCAGTCGGCCGCGCGCAGGATGGAATCCAGTTCGGCCGCCGAATAGCCGTAAGCGTAAAGTCCGCCGATAATCGAGCCCATGCTCGTACCCGTGATATAGTCCACGGGAATGCCGAGTTCCTCTATGATTTTGAGGATGCCCACGTGGGCGATGCCTTTGGCGCCGCCGCCGCTGAGCACGAGGCCCACTTTGGGGCGGTTGGATTGTGGCTTGGCGGCCGCCGTGGCCGCAGCCGCAGTCGGTTCATCCGCCGTCGCGGCTCCGAAACCAGGACCGGCGCTCAAAAGCAGGAAAAGCCCTGCGAGCAGAAAGGCCGGGAAACGCTTGCCGACAAGCGGAATGCGTATCGGTTGAAAAAGCGGTCTCATGGTTTCAGGTTTTCGTTATGGTTGATAATAAGAGAACGGACCGACGAAAGCCGCCGGCCCGTTCGATTTATATACAAGTCAACCGTTTTATTTCTTACGGAAGTACTTGAAGTCGGTGCCGAGGTAGTAGGCCGAGTCGCCTAGCATTTCCTCAATGCGGAGCAGCTGGTTGTACTTGGCGATACGTTCGCTGCGGCAGGCCGAACCGGTCTTGATAAGCCCCGTGTTCAAGGCTACGGCCAGGTCGGCGATCGTCGTGTCTTCGGTCTCGCCCGAGCGGTGGCTCATGATGGCCGTATAGCTGTGGCGATAGGCCTTGTTGACGGCGTCGATCGTTTCGGACAGCGAACCGATTTGGTTTACCTTCACGAGGATGGAGTTGGCCACATTGCGGTCGATGCCCATCTGCAAACGCGACGAGTTCGTTACGAACAGGTCGTCGCCCACAAGCTGGCAACGGTCGCCGATGCGGTCGGTCAGTTTCTTCCAGCCGTCCCAATCGTCTTCGGCCATACCGTCTTCAATCGACACAATCGGGTAACGTTTTACCCAGTCGGCCCAAAAGTCCACCATCTGGTCGGCCGTCAGCTTTTCGCCCGTTGATTTGTGCAGGTGATAAACCTTTTCTTCCGGCAGATAGAATTCGGAAGAAGCCGGATCCAACGCAATGAAGATGTCTTCGCCCGGACGGTAGCCGGCTTTCTCGATGGCTTCCAAAATCACCTTGATGGCGTCTTCGTTCGATTTGAGGTCAGGCGCAAAACCGCCTTCGTCGCCCACGCCCGTGCTGAGGTTCTGCTTCTTGAGCACGTTTTTGAGCGAATGGAAGATTTCGGCGCCCCAGCGGAACGCTTCGCTGAACGAGGGCGCACCCACCGGCATGATCATGAACTCCTGGAAGTCCACGTTGCTGTCGGCGTGGCTGCCGCCGTTGAGAATGTTCATCATCGGAATCGGCAACGTGCAGGCGTTGACACCGCCTACATAGCGGAACAGTTCCTGGCCGGTTTCCTGAGCGGCCGCGCGGGCGCAGGCGAGGGATACCCCCAGAATGGCGTTGGCACCCAGTTTGCCTTTGTTGGGCGTGCCGTCCAGTTCGTTCATACGGGCGTCGATGGCGAGCTGTTCGGTCACTTCCATGCCTCTCAGACCATCGTTCAATACTTCATTGACATTCTTTACGGCCTGCAAAACGCCTTTGCCGCCGAATTTATTCTTGTCTCCGTCGCGGAGTTCCACGGCTTCGTGTACGCCGGTGGAAGCGCCCGAAGGCACCGCCGCGCGGCCGAACGCGCCGGCCGTCGTGAGAACATCTACTTCTACAGTCGGATTGCCCCGGGAATCCAAAATCTGACGGGCATAAATGTTTGCAATTGTGCTCATTTCTTTTTCTGTTTTTGCAATTCTAAATCAAATGTAAATATACGTCAAGTCGTCTTTAAAAAAAAGGGGCTGTCCCAATAAATTGGAGCAGCCCCGCATTATCAGCCGATAAGGCTGTTAGGCGTTTTCACCTTCCTTTACTTCCGCAGCAGGGGCTTCCGTCGTTTCGGCAGCGGGCGCGGCGGCTTCAGCCGGTTTGGCTTCGGCTTTCTTGCGGGCGCCGGCACGGCGCGTTTTGGCTTTGCCCGTGTCTTTCTTGGCGCTCAACATGGCTTCGTTGTAGTCCACCAGTTCGATGAGGGCCATTTCGGCGTTGTCACCCAAACGGAAACCGAGTTTGAGGATGCGCGTGTAACCGCCGGGACGCTGGGCAATCTTCGGCGAAACTTCGCGGAACAGTTCCGTCACCGCCTCCTTGTTCTGCAGGTAGCTGAACACCGTGCGGCGCGAAGCCGTCGTATCGTCTTTGGATTTCGTCAAAAGCGGTTCCACGTAAACGCGCAACGCTTTCGCCTTGGCCAAAGTGGTTTTGATTCTCTTATGTAAAATCAGCGACGACGCCATGTTGGCCAACATCTGACGTCTGTGCATGTGCGTTCTGCTGAGCTTGTTGAATTTCTTTCCGTGTCTCATAGCTGTAAGTTTCCTTATCTTAGTCCTTAATCTTTGTCTAATTTATATTTCTGTACGTTCATGCCGAACTCCAGTTTCTTGTCTTTTACCAAGGCTTCGAGTTCCGTCAGCGACTTCTTGCCGAAGTTTCTGAACTTGAGCAAATCCGCTTTGTGGAACGCCACGAGGTCGCCCAGGGTTTCCACTTCCGCCGATTTGAGGCAGTTCAACGCGCGGACAGACAGTTCCAAATCCGAAAGTTTGGTCTTGAGCAACTGACGCAGATGCAAGTCGCCTTCATCCAAGGGTTCGGACGTCTCTACATGACCTTCTTCGAACTGGATCTTTTCGTCGGAGAACAACATGAAATGGTAAATCAGAATCTTGGCCGCTTCTTTCAACGCGTCTTTCGGCGAGATGGAGCCGTCGGTCGTAATCGTCAACACCAATTTCTCGTAGTCGGTCTTCTGTTCCACGCGGTAGTTGTCGGTCTCGTATTCCACATTCTTGATCGGCGTGTGGATGGAGTCGATGGCAATCGTACCCACGGGGTCGGAAGCGTTCTTGTTCTCGTCGGCGGGGATGTAACCGCGGCCTTTCTGAATCGTCAGGTCCATCGTCAGTTTGACGCTGGGTTCCATGTGGCAGATTTCGAGGTCGGGGTTCAACACTTGAAACCCGTTCAGGAAATTATTCAGATGACCGGCCTTGAATACGCTTTGGTTCGAAATAACGACGTGAATCTTTTCGTTGTCCACATCGGGAATCTGTTGTTTGAACCGAACCTGTTTGAAGTTCAGCACCATGTTGATGACGTCTTCCACCACGCCTTTAATCGTGGCGAATTCGTGCTGAACGCCTTCAATCCGTACGGACGTGATGGCAAAGCCTTCCAAGGAGGAAATCAAGATACGGCGCAAAGCGTTGCCGATCGTAATCCCATAGCCCGGTTCCAACGGACGAAACTCAAAAACCCCCTTCTTGTCGTCCAAGCTGACAACGTTGACTCTGTCCGGTTTTTGAAAATCTAAAATGGCCATTTATTTTCTATTTAGGTTTTGCAAATTATTGGAGAACGTCACGGTTTACGATTACTTGGAGTACAACTCGACGATGAGCTGTTCCTTAATCGTTTCGGGGATATTCTCTCTTTCGGGGTAGTTCAGGAACTTACCGCGCATCGCGGCGCCATCCCATTCCAGCCAGTTGTAGCTATTGGTTCTGCCGGCCAACGAATCGGTAATGACTTCCAACGATTTGGAACGTTCGCGCACTTCCACCATGTCGCCCGGTTTGAGCTGATAGGAGGGAATGTTCACGACTTCGCCGTTCACGCAGATGTGACGGTGGCTGACCAACTGACGGGCCGCGCTACGCGTCGGGGCGATGCCCAAACGGTAAACGGTGTTGTCGAGGCGCGATTCGATGAGCTGGAGCAATACCTCACCGGTAATACCGGTCTTGCTGGCGGCCTGATGGAAAATCTTACGGAACTGTTTTTCCAGAATGCCGTAAGTATATTTGGCTTTCTGCTTTTCCTGCAACTGAATGCCGTATTCCGACTGTTTGCCGCGGCGTTTGTTGGGACCGTGCTGACCCGGCGCATAGTTCTTTCTCTCCAGAACCTTGTCCGCACCGAAGATGGGTTCCTGGAACTTTCTTGCTATTTTTGACTTAGGGCCAATATATCTTGCCATAACTGAAAATGATTTTACTTAATTTAACAAGGCCTTGTAACTATACTCTTCTTCTTTTCGGAGGACGGCAGCCGTTGTGGGGCAGCGGCGTAACGTCCATGATTTCGGTTACCTCGATGCCGGCACCATGGATCGTACGGATAGCCGACTCACGGCCGGAACCGGGACCCTTGACGAAAGCTTTTACCTTGCGAAGGCCCAAGTCGTAAGCTACTTTGGCGCAATCGGTCGCGGCCATCTGGGCGGCATAGGGCGTGTTCTTCTTCGAACCTCTGAAACCCATCTTGCCGGAAGACGACCAGGAAATAACCTGACCCGCGTTATTGGTAAGGGTTACGATCACGTTGTTGAAAGACGCAAAAATAAACGCCTTTCCCGTGGCTTCCACCTTGACGATCTTCTTCTTTGTTGCTTTAGCAGTTTTTGCCATATCTATTCGCTATTCTTATTGTTTCAAAAATCAGTTGATTCACGCGGCGCGTTCCTCAGGCCGCCCGCCATAACGGACAAGCGAGGGAAGCCCCGGCGCTAATCTTAGCCCTTGGGCGCTTTCTTCTTGTTGGCAACCGTCTTTTTCTTGCCTTTTCTCGTACGCGCGTTGTTCTTCGTGCTCTGGCCTCTCAACGGCAGACCCAGACGATGGCGGATACCACGGTAGCAACCTATATCCATCAGACGTTTGATGTTGGTCTGCACTTCGGAACGGAGCGCACCCTCCACCTTCAGTTCGTCGCCGATGTAAGTACGGATTTTGCCCAATTCGTCATCGTTCCAATCCTGTACCTTCTTGTTGAAGTCGATACCGGAAGCGGCCAAAATCTTGCGTGCCGTGCTTCTGCCGATACCGTAGATATAAGTCAGGCCGATTTCGCCTCTTTTGTTGTTCGGTAGGTCTATACCTGCAATTCTTGCCATATCCTATTGTTTATAAAATTACTAATCCAGTCCGCGGCTTAACCTTGTCTTTGTTTAAGCTTCGGGTTTTTCTTGTTAATAATGTAGATGCGTCCCTTTCTTCTTACAATCTTGCATTCGGGCGATCTCTTTTTAACAGACGGTCTTACTTTCATGACTTAAGTTGGTTATTTGTGTCTAAAAACAATTCTGGCTTTGCTTAAATCGTATGGCGACATCTCCAGTTGGACCCGATCGCCCGGCAGGATCTTGATGTAGTGCATTCTCATCTTGCCGGAGATATGGGCGATGACCGTGTGCCCGTTTTCCAATTCCACGCGGAACATGGCGTTGCCGAGCGATTCGATCACCGTACCATCTTGCTGTATGGATGCCTGTTTGGCCATAGTTTAATGTTTACTGTTTATTACTGCTTCAATTTCGTCGAAACTCGATAAAATATCGGGTCCCTCTTTCGTAATCAGAACGTCGTGTTCGTAGTGCGCCGCCGGCTGGCCGTCCAACGTGTAGATACCCCAACCGTTGGATTGCAGGCCGATGTGGCGTTTGCCGAGCGTAATCATCGGTTCTATCGCGATGACGCTGTTGGCCTTGAGCTTGGTGCCGCAACCGCGGTGCCCGAAGTTGGGCACGTCCGGCTTGTCGTGCAGCTTTTCGCCCACACCGTGTCCGCAAAGTTCGCGGACCACACCGTAGCCCCGCGACTCCGTGTACTGCTGTATCGCCCAGCCGATGTCGCCGGTACGGTTGCCGGCCACGGCCTGTTTGATACCTTCGTAGAGCGACGCCTTGGTGTCTTCCATCAGGCGGCGGACCGGTTCCGATACTTCGCCCACGGCGAACGTATAGGCGGAGTCGCCGTGGAAGCCGTTCTTATAAACGCCGCAGTCCACCGAAACGATGTCGCCTTCCTTCAGTTCGTACTCGCTCGGATAACCGTGTACGACCATCTCGTTGACCGAGATGCAGAGCGCGTAAGGAAAACCTTCGTAGCCCTTGAAGCCGGGAACCCCGCCGACCGACCGGATGTAAGCGTCGGCCACGCGTTCCAATTCCATTGTTTTAACGCCGGGGGCGATGACTTTGGCGACTTCCGCCAGCGTCTTGCCTACCAGCAATGAACTTTCCCTGATTTTTTCTATCTCTTCAGGTGAGTAGGTGCGTATCATTTTACGACTTTTATCAGGCCACGCCGTAAGCGCTGCCCATCCGTCCCTTGATGCGGCCCGACTTCGTCAAACCGTCGTAGTGACGCATCAAAAGGTGGCTTTCAATCTGCTGTAACGTATCGAGCACCACGCCGACCAAAATCAACAGCGAGGTACCGCCGTAGAATTGGGCGAACTGCGTGCTGACGCCGAACATCCGCACGATGGCCGGCAAAATGGCCACAATCGCGAGGAAGATGGAGCCGGGCAGCGTGATGTGCGAAATCACGTCATCGATGAATTCCGCCGTCCGTTTGCCGGGCTTGATGCCGGGGATGAAACCGCCGTTCTTCTTCAGGTCTTCGGCAATCTGCTGCGAGTTCATCGTGATGGCCGTATAGAAATACGTAAACACGATGATCATGAGCGCGAAGACGAAGTTATACCAGAAGCTGTTGAAATCCATGAACACGCGCCAAAAGCCGGAGTTGACCGATTCGGGCGAGGCGAAGCCTGCAATCGTGACAGGGATGAACATAATGGCCTGCGCGAAGATAATCGGCATAACGCCGGCCGCATTGACCTTCAACGGCAGATACTGGCGTACGCCGCCGTACTGTTTGTTGCCGACAATGCGTTTCGCGTATTGAACGGGGATTCTGCGCGTGCCCTGAACGAGCAGGATGCACAACAGGATAACCACGATCAAAACGACGAGCTCCAACAGGAAGACCACCAAGCCGCCGCCCTGCTGTTCGAGACGGGAAACGAATTCCCCGAACAGTGCGAAAGGCAGACGGGCAATGATACCGATCATGATGATGAGCGAGATACCGTTGCCGATACCGTTGTCGGTGATGCGTTCGCCCAACCACATGACGAACAGCGTGCCGGCCGTCAGCAGGATGCAGGACGAAACCCAGAAGAACACACCGGGGTTGGCGCCGTTGAACGGAATGAACGCTTCGGCGGGCAACTGCGTCGTCAGGTTCGTCAGATAGGCGGGCGCCTGCAAGGCCGTAACGGCGATCGTCAGGACGCGCGTAATCTGATTCATCTTACGCCGGCCGCTTTCGCCCTCCTTCTGCAACTTCTGGAAGTAGGGGATAGCCATCCCGAACAACTGGATGATGATGGAGGCCGAGATGTACGGCATGATACCCAGCGCGAATACGGAGGCGTTCGAGAACGCGCCGCCGGAGAACATGTTCAACAGGCCCAGCAACCCGTCACTCGTTTGGCTCTGCAAATTCGCCAACTGCGTCGGATCGATGCCCGGCAGTACGATGAAGGAGCCGATACGATAAATGACGATAATCCCCAAGGTGTAGAGGATGCGTTTGCGCAGTTCCTCTATCTTGAAGATGTTCTTTATCGTTTCAATGAATCTTTTCATGGCGTTGTTCTTTGTAAACTTTAAGCGATCGTCGTGATGGTGCCTCCGCAGGCTTCAACGGCGGCCTTGGCTTTTTCGGAGAAAGCGTGGGCTTTCACTTCCAAAGCGCTTTTGAGTTCGCCGCGGCCCAACACCTTGACCAGATCCTTTTTGCCTACCAAGCCGTGGGCGGCGAGAACCGTCGGGTCAATCTGCTTGATCTGGTGTTCGGCAGCCAGTTTTTCCAACGTATCTAAGTTTACGGCCGTGTATTCCACACGGTTGATATTCTTGAAGCCAAATTTGGGCACACGCCGATAAAGAGGCATCTGACCGCCTTCGAAGCCGATCTTGCGGCTGTAACCGGAACGGGACTGAGCGCCTTTATGACCTCTGCCGGCCGTCTTACCGTGACCGGAGCCGTAACCGCGGCCCAAACGTTTGTTTGTCTTAACGGAACCCTTGGCAGGTGCTAAACTCGATAAGTTCATATCTCTTGTTGTTTTTCTCGATTAGTTATTAAGCTTCTTCAATGCTTACCAAGTGACTGATCTTGGCAATCATGCCTTCAATCTGCGGCGTGCATTCCACAACGGCCGTCTTGCCTATGCGACCCAGTTTCAAGGCTTCCAACGTTCTTTTCTGACGGAGGGGCCGGTCGATACCGCTCTTGATTTGCGTTAACTTAACCTTTTTCATTGTCTTTACTTCTCTTTGTGGCCCGATTAGCCGTTAAACACTTTATCCAATTCAATACCTCTCAACTGAGCTACCGTGTAGGGATCCCGCATCTGCATCAGCGCGTCGATCGTCGCCTTAACCACGGAGTGCGGGTTGGAGGAGCCTTTGGATTTGGCCAATACGTCTTTTACGCCGACGCTTTCCAATACGGCACGCATGGCACCACCGGCGATAACACCGGTACCGGGGGAGGCCGGTTTGAGGAAAACTTTGGCGCCGCTGTACTTGCCGTACTGTTCGTGCGGCAACGTACCTTTCAGAACGGGCACTTTAATCAGGTTCTTCTTGGCATCGTCCACACCTTTTTGGATGGCCGCCTGAACTTCCTTCGCCTTACCCAAGCCGTAGCCGATAACGCCATTGCCGTTACCTACCACCACGATGGCGGAGAAGCTGAAAGTACGACCGCCCTTCGTTACTTTCGTAACGCGCTGGATGCTTACCAATCTATCTTGAAACTCGATTTCGCTCGATTTTACTCTTTTTACGTTTGCGTCTGTCATGGTTGTTCTCCTTAGAATTTAAGACCCGCTTCTCTGGCGGCATCGGCCAAAGATTTTACACGTCCGTGATACAAATAACCGTTTCTGTCGAACACAACCCGGCTGATACCGGCGGCTTGCGCCCTTTCGGCCAGCAGCTTGCCGACGGCCTGAGCCTTCTCGCTCTTGCTGCCGGTGGCGCTGAATTCCTTCTCTCTCGAAGACGCGGCGACCAAAGTCTTACCTTCGGCATCGTTGATGATCTGAGCGTAGATATCCTTGTTGCTACGATATACGCTCAAACGCGGCATGTCCTGTCTGCCATATACTTTTTTGCGAATACGCATCTTGATGCGTGCTCTTCTATATGTTTTCGTAATAGCCATCTTGCTAATCTGTTTATAAATTCACTACTATTTGCTGCTGGCCGACTTACCGGCTTTTCTGCGCAGTACTTCACCTTCGAACTTGATACCTTTGCCTTTGTAGGGTTCGGGCTTACGGTAGGAACGGATCTTGGCGCAGACCATACCCAGCAGTTCCTTGTCGTGGGATTCGAGCGTCAGCGTGGGGTTCTTACCTTTTTCGGCCGTAGCGGAGGCTTTGATTTCCTTCGGCAACTCTAAGAAGAGGTTGTGCGAGAAACCCAGGGCCAGGTCGAGCAGCTGTCCGTTGACCGTGGCTCTGTAACCAACACCGACGATTTCCATCGTTACCTTGTAACCTTCGGAAACGCCTACGACCATGTTGTTCAACAAGGCTCTGTAAAGGCCGTGGAGCGAACGGTGACGCTTCTGGTCGGTGGGACGCTGAACGTGCACCTGTTTGGCTTCGGTATCGACCTGAACCGTAATGTCCGGATCCACGAGACGGGAGAGTTCGCCCTTGGGGCCCTTCACCGTCACGAGGTTGTTCGCGGCTACGCTGACCGTTACGCCGTTCGGAATATTGATGGGAGCTTTACCAATTCTTGACATGGTTTTATCTTATTTAGCTGATGTAACAAATAACTTCACCGCCTACGTTTTCCTTGCGCGCTTCCTTGTCGGTCATCAGGCCTTTGGAAGTGGAGAGGATGGCGATGCCCAGGCCGTTCATGACGCGGGGCAGGTTTTCGGTGTCGGCGTACTTACGCAGACCCGGCTTGCTCACGCGGACAATCGAGTGGATGGCCGGCAGTTTCGTGGCGGGGTGATACTTCAAAGCGATTTTCAACGTCGGCTTTTCACCTTCTTCCAGTTTGAAGTTGGCGATATAGCCCTTTTCGAACAGAATGCGGGCAATCTCCAGTTTCATCTTGGAGGAGGGAACTTCCAACAGTTTATGCTTGGCCATATTGGCATTTCTAATCCGTGTTAGAAAATCTGCAATAGGATCTGTAACCATTTTCTTTTCTCTTTTTTAGATTTAACGAATAGCTTACCAACTGGCTTTCTTTACGCCCGGAATCAAGCCTTGCAGGGCCATTTCCCGGAAGTTGATACGGGAAATACCGAAAGTACGCATATAGCCTTTGGGACGTCCGGTCAGTTTGCAACGGTTGTGCAGACGTACGGGAGAAGCGTTCTTCGGGATTCTCTGGAGCGCTTCGTAGTCTCCGGCTTTCTTTAATTCAGCGCGCTTCTGAGCATATTTCGCCACAAGTTGTTGTCTTTTCAACTCGCGGGCCTTCATTGATTCTTTTGCCATAATTGCGTCCTCTTATTAGTTGTGTTTTTGGAAGGGCATACCGAATTCTTTCAGGAGCGCGTAAGCTTCCTTGTCGGAATTGGCCGTCGTGACGAACGTGATGTCCATACCACAAATCTTACTTACTTTGTCGATGTTGATTTCCGGGAAGATAATCTGTTCGGTGATACCGAAGGAGAAGTTACCCTTACCGTCCAGACCCTTGTCGGAGATACCGCGGAAGTCGCGGATACGGGGAATGGCGACGGAAATCAAACGATCCAGGAATTCATACATCTTGTCGCCGCGCAACGTGACGCGAACGCCAATCGGCATACCTTTACGTACCTTGAAGTTCGAAATATCCTTTTTCGACTTCGTGGCTACGGCACGCTGGCCGCTGATGGCCGTCATCTCCTCGATGCCGAGGTCGATGAGCTTCTTGTCGGCGATAGCCACACCCAAGCCCTGGTTCAGACAAATCTTCGTCAGGCGGGGTACTTGCATAACCGACTTGTACTGGAATTCCTTCGTCAAAGCCGGTATGATCTCTTTCTGATACTTTTCTTTAAGTCTAGGCGAATAATTCATTATTTAATTACCTCCCCTGATTTTTTAGAGTAACGAACTGATTTTTGTGTCTTTTCATCCAATTTCCGCCCGATTCTCGAAGCCGTACCCTTGCTGTCCACGACCATGAGGTTGGAAATATGCAACGGCGCCTCTTTCTTGATGATGCCGCCTTGCGGATTCTTGGCATTGGGCTTCGTGTGCTTGGAAACAAAGTTCACCCCCTCGACGGTGGCGCGTTGTTTTTCGGTGTCCACGAGCAGGACCTTACCTTGCTTGCCCTTATCGTCACCGGCCAACACCTTTACCGTGTCTCCTTTTTTGATGTGTAATTTCATGCGTATAAAATTTTAAAGCACTTCAGGTGCCAGTGAAACAATCTTCATAAATTGTTTTTCTCTCAATTCGCGGGCTACGGGTCCGAAGATACGGGTGCCACGCATTTCCTCGTTGGCGGTGAGCAGAACGACGGCGTTATCGTCGAACCGGATGTAAGAGCCATCCGCGCGACGAACTTCTTTCGTCGTTCTCACGACCACAGCCTTGGACACGGTACCTTTCTTGACGTTACCGGAAGGAAGGGCGTCTTTAATGGAAACGATAATCTTATCGCCCACGCTGGCGTATCTTCTTTTGGTGCCGCCGAGTACACGAATGCAGAGCACGGATTTGGCACCGCTGTTGTCGGCAACACTAAGCCTTGTTTCTTGCTGTATCATAATTATTTAGCTCTTTCAATGATTTCAACTAATCTCCAACATTTGTTCTTGCTCAACGGCCGGGTTTCCATGATGCGAACGGTATCGCCTTCATTGCACTCGTTCTTTTCGTCGTGAGCCGTAAACTTGGTAGATTTCTTTACGAATTTACCATAGATAGGGTGCTTGGTCTTGCGTTCAACCAAAACGGTAATGGTTTTCTGCATTTTGTTGCTTACCACAACACCTATTCTCTCTTTTCTTAAGTTTCTTTCCATCTTGTCGGTTTCTTAAGCGTTATACAGCCATTTCCCTACGACGCAGTTCGGTGAGAATGCGGGCAATGGTTCTTTTATGTTTCTTTATCAAGTTGGGATTCTCAACAGGCGAAATAGCATGATTCAATTTCATTCTGTTCAGTTCCGCTTTTTCCACATCCAAGCGATCCTTGAGCTCGGGCGTAGACAATTCTTTTACTACTAATTCTGTCTTCATGGCTAAACGCTTGTTATTCGGGTACGTAATCTCTTCTAACGATAAATTTCACCGCGATAGGCAGTTTCTGAGCCGCCAACCGCAAGGCTTCCTTCGCGATTTCTTCCGAAACGCCGTCGGCTTCGAACAGGATACGGCCGGGAGCGATACGCGCCACGAAGTATTCCGGCGCACCTTTACCCTTACCCATACGTACTTCGTTCGGCTTTTTGGTGATAGGCTTATCGGGGAAAATGCGGATCCACAACTGACCTTCACGTTTCATATAACGGGTCATGGCCTGACGGGCGGCTTCTATCTGACGTCCGGTCAACAGCGCCGGCTCCAACGCCTTCAGCGCGAAAGAACCGAAAGCGATTTCGGCACCCCGCTTGGTGTTGCCTTTGATTTTGCCTTTCTGCTGTTTCCTGAACTTGGTTTTCTTTGGTTGTAACATTTCTGTATCGTATTAAAATGTTGAACTAACGCTTACGCTCTTATTGTTTTTTTCTTCTGCCACCCATCGGACGGTTGGACGCATTGTTGCGGCCGCCGAATTCCTTACCGTTGGAAGCGGCTGCACCGAAGTTGCTCGTCAAGTCGCGCTTGCCGTAGATGATGCCGCGGCAAATCCAAACCTTGATGCCCAAACGGCCATAGGTCGTGTGCGCTTCGTTCAACGCGTAGTCGATGTCGGCGCGGAGCGTGTGGAGCGGCGTGCGGCCTTCCTTGAAGTGTTCGGTACGCGCCATTTCGGCACCGCCCAAACGGCCGGAAATCTGAATCTTGATACCTTCGGCACCCATTCTCATGGCCGAGGTAATCGCCATCTTGATGGCCTTGCGGTAGGAAACGCGGCCTTCCAGCTGGCGCGCGATCGAGGAAGCCACGATAACGGCATCCAACTCCGGACGTTTCACTTCCGAAATGTTGATTTGGATTTCCTTCTGGGTGAGTTTCTTCAACTCTTCCTTCAGTTTGTCCACTTCCTGACCGGCCTTGCCGATGATGACACCGGGTTTCGCCGTGAAGATAGTAATGGTCACCAATTTCAGCGTGCGCTCGATCTGGATCTTGGAAATACCGGCCTTGATCAAACGCGCGTTGAGGTATTTGCGGATTTTATCGTCTTCTACGAGTTTGGCTTCGAATTTACGACCGCCGAACCAATTGGAATCCCAACCTCTAACGATTCCCAATCTATTGCCTATAGGGTTTGTCTTCTGTCCCATTATCTACTTGTTTTCAGATTCTGATTCAACTTCCTTTACTTGTTCGGGCTGGGCCACACGGCTACCCAGGATGAGCGTCACGTGGTTGGAACGCTTTCTGATGCGGTAACCTCTGCCTTGGGGCGCCGGACGAAGACGTTTGAGCTGTACGCCGCCGTCAACGAAGATTTCCTTGACATACAGTTTGGCGTCTTCCATGCGGAGGCCTTCGTTCTTGTTCTGCCAGTTGGCGATGGCCGAACGCAGGAGCTTGTGCAGTTTCGGCGCCGCTTCACGGTGGCTGTATTGCAAGATGGCCAACGCTTTGTCAACATCCAGTCCCCGAATCAAATCGGCGGTATATCTCGTCTTACGCGGCGAAGTGGGGTTGTTGTTCAACTTCGCCATATAGAGCGTCTTTTTCTGCTCTTTCAACTGTTCTGCGCGAATGCGTTTTCTCGATCCCATTGTTCTTTCTTTTTCTTAGGATGATTACTTTTTTCCTTTGTCCTTGTTACCGGCGTGCCCGCGGAAAATACGGGTGGGGGCGAATTCGCCCAGTTTGTGGCCTACCATGTTTTCGGTCACGTAAACCGGGATGAATTTGTTGCCATTGTGCACGGCGATGGTCTGTCCTACAAAATCAGGAGAGATCATAGAGGCTCTGGACCAAGTCTTGATCGTAACCTTCTTCTTGCTTTCAGCAGCGGCCAGAACTTTCTTTTCTAACTTATAGTGGATATATGGACCTTTTTTAATTGAGCGGCTCATAACTTTGATTTTTAAGCGTTATTTCTTCCTTCTTTCTATGATGAACTGGTTGGAACGGTTCTTCGGACGACGCGTCTTGTAGCCCTTGGCCGGCATACCCTTGCGGCTGCGCGGGTGACCACCGGAGGCACGACCTTCACCACCACCCATCGGGTGATCGACAGGGTTCATGACAACACCACGGTTGCGCGGACGGCGGCCCAACCAACGGCTGCGACCGGCTTTACCGGAGGATTCGAGGCTGTGGTCCGTGTTGGAAGCCACACCCACCGTCGCCTTGCAAGCCTGAAGGATCTTGCGCGTTTCGCCGGAAGGCAGTTTGATGATGGCGTATTTGTCTTCACGCGACATCAACTGGGCGTAAGCACCGGCGCTACGGGCCATCTTGGCACCCTGACCGGGACGCAGTTCAATGTTGTAAATCAACGTACCGAAAGGAATCTCGCTCAGATAAAGCGTATTGCCCAATTCGGGGGCGATACCTTTGCCCGACAGCACCTGCTGGCCTACCTGCAAACCCTGAGGGGCCAACATATAGCGCTTTTCCCCGTCGGCATACACCAACAGGGCGATACGGGCCGTACGATTGGGGTCGTACTCTATGGTTTTAACCACGGCGGGAATATTTTCTTTCTCCCGTTTGAAATCGATAATACGATATTGTCTCTTGTGTCCACCACCGATATAGCGCATGGTCATTTTGCCCTGGTTGTTGCGGCCACCGCTTTTGCGGACGGGCGCCAACAGACTCTTCTCCGGCGTGGAGGTCGTGATTTCCTCAAACGTGCTGATGCTGCGGAAACGCTGACCTGGCGTTGTGGGTTTGAATTTCTTTAAAGCCATTTCTCTTCTTAAATATTGCTATAAAAATCAATCGTATCGCCTTCGGCCAACGTAACGATGGCCTTTTTCGTGGCATTGGTGCGGCCTTGTATAAAACCGGCTTTGGTGTAGCGGGATTTCGCTTTGCCGTCGTAACGCATCGTGTTCACTTCCGTTACCTTTACATTATACATGCTCTCGACGGCGTTTCTAATCTCGATTTTGTTAGCCGTTTTTTCTACGAGAAAGCCTACCCGGTTTAACTTCTCACCGATTTTCGTCATCTTCTCAGTGACGAGGGGTTTAATTATTATGCTCATTTTTCTCGTTTTAAGCGGTTTCTGACTAAGCTTCCTGGCCGTACATTTCGTCCAGTTTGCGGGCCGAAGCCTCTACAAACAACAAATTTTGCGCATTCATAATGTCGTAAGTGTTTAAGTTTGAAACATTTACAATCTTGATGAGCGGCAAATTTCGGGACGACAAAGATACGAAATTATTTGATTCCAAAAGCACTATAAGCGATTTTTTTTCAGAAAGCTGAAGATTTTTCATCACTTCCACCATGCCTTTGGTCTTGTGGGAGGCCAACTGGAGGTCGTCCACCACCTTGATGCCGTCGTTCTGCAACTTGTACGCCAAAGCCGAAATACGGGCCAAACGTTTCAGTTTCTTGTTCAACTTGAAACTGTAGTCGCGCGGACGCGGACCGAATACACGGCCACCGCCTACCAACAACGGCGAGTTGATGTCACCGCGACGGGCACCGCCGCCGCCTTTTTGGCGACCCAGCTTGCGCGTACTGCCGGATACTTCCGATCTTTCCTTGCTTTTGTGCGTGCCCTGGCGTTGGTTGGCCATATACTGCTTCACATCCAAGTAAATGGCGTGATCGTTCGGCTCGGCCTTGGCTATGAGATCGCTCAAGACAACCTTCTTGCCGGTCTCTTCTCCTTTGATGTTATATACTGTTAGCTCCATCTCTCGAGTTTTAAAAATGAACCTTTCGGACCGGGTACCGATCCTTTAACTAAAATTAAATTCTTTTCGGGAACGATCTTTACGATCTGAAGGTTGATGCTCTTTCTTCTCTCGTGACCTTTCTGACCGGCCATGCGCAAGCCCTTGAACAAGCGGGAAGGATAGGAAGAGGCACCGACCGAACCGGGGGCTCTAAGTCTGTTATGTTGACCGTGAGTAGATTGACCTACGCCACCGAATCCGTGCCGTCCAACGACACCCTGGAAGCCTTTACCTTTGGTGTAACCGGCTACGTCGATGAATTCGCCTTCTTCGAAAACGTCTACGCTCAACACTTCACCGTACGACTTGCGGCTGCCTTCCTCAAAGCGGGAGAACTCCATGCTGATGAGTTTGGGCGTCGTGTTCGCCTTGGCGAAATGACCCATGAGGGCTTTCGGCGTATGTTTTTCTTTGCGTTCGCCAAAGGACAGCTGAATGGCTTCGTATCCGTCCTTCTCTATTGTTTTTACTTGCGTTACCACACAAGGACCAGCTTCGATTACAGTGCACGGTATGTTCTTACCGGAGGCATCCCAAATGCTAGTCATTCCGATTTTCTTTCCTATTAATCCGGACATATTAATGCTTGTTTATGGTTTCTGTGTCAAAAAGTTTTTGTCTTTTACGTTGTCTCGAGGTGCGGACGGTCATCAGACTTTGATTTCCACTTCTACACCGCTCGGCAATTCCAGCTTCATCAGCGCGTCGATGGTCTTGGAGCTGCTGCTGTGGATGTCGAGCAGACGTTTGTAGGAAGACAATTCGAACTGTTCCCGCGACTTCTTGTTCACGAACGTGGAACGGTTCACGGTGAAGATCTTTTTGTTCGTCGGCAGGGGAATGGGTCCGTTGATCATCGCCCCTGTGAGCTTCACCGTCTTTACGATCTTTTCGGCCGACTTGTCGACCAAATTGTAGTCGTAAGACTTGAGTTTGATTCTGATTCTTTGACTCACGGTTAAAAAATTTTAACTATTTATTGGCTTGTTTGATTACTTCTTCCGTAATGTTGGCCGGCGCTTCGGCGTGGTAGGCGTACTCCATCGTGGAGCTGGCGCGACCGGAGCTGAGCGTACGCAGAGCCGTCACATAGCCGAACATTTCCGCCAGAGGCACCTTGGCGCGGATGGCCTGGCCGCCCACTTTGGCTTCGATGCCTTCCATGATACCGCGACGGCGGTTCAAGTCGCTGGAAACATCGCCGACGTAATCGTCCGGCGTTTCGATTTCCAGGGACATAATCGGTTCGAGCAATACGGACTTGGCCTTGCGGCAAGCTTCCTTGAAGCCGATCTTGGCGCAGACTTCGAACGAAAGCGCATCGGAGTCAACCGGGTGGAACGAACCATCGATCAGACGTACCTTGAGGCTTTCGAGCGGATAGCCGGCCAGAACACCGTTTTCCAAAGAGGCCTTGAAGCCTTTTTCAATCGACGGGATGAATTCCTTGGGAATGTTACCGCCCTTGACTTCGTTGATGAACTGGAGGCCCTTGACGCCTTCGTCGGCGGGGGATACTTCAAAGATGATGTCGGCGAACTTACCGCGACCACCGGTCTGCTTCTTGTAAACCTCACGGTGCTGAACCGTGGAGCATACGGCTTCCTTGTAGGCCACCTGGGGTTTGCCCTGGTTGCATTCCACATGGAATTCGCGACGCAGACGGTCAATCAGTACATCCAAGTGCAACTCGCCCATACCGCTGATAACGGTCTGGCCGGAGTTCTCGTCGGAGTGAACCTGGAACGTCGGGTCTTCTTCCGCCAATTTCGCGAGCCCGTTCGACAGTTTATCGACATCGGCCTGCGAAACGGGTTCGATCGCGATGCTGATAACCGGGTCGGGGAATGTCATGGATTCGAGGATAATCGGGTGGTTTTCATCGCAGAGCGTGTTACCGGTCTTGATTTCCTTGAAACCCACGGCCGCGCCGATGTCACCGGTTTCGATGCGGTCCATCGGTTGCTGTTTATTGGAGTGCATCTGCAAGATGCGGGAGATACGTTCTTTCTTGCCGGTGGAGGCGTTGAGCACGTAGGAACCGGCGTCCAGGGCACCGGAGTAAACGCGGAAGAAAGCGATACGGCCAACGAACGGGTCGGTCGCGATCTTGAACGCCAAGGCGCTGAACGGTTCGTTTACATCGACTTTGCGCGATTCCTCGTCGCCGGTTTTGGGGTTGACACCTACGATGGCTTCCACGTCCAACGGGCTCGGCAGGTAGCGGGCCACGGCGTCGAGCAGGAGCTGGATGCCCTTGTTCTTGAAGGCCGAACCGCACAATACCGGGTTGATCGTCATTTCGACCGTCGCCTTGCGGATGGCGGCGATGATTTCGTCTTCGGTAATTGTGCTCGGATCATCGAAGTATTTGGTCATCAAGTTCTCGTCCAACTCGGCCACTTCTTCCAACAGACGGTTGTGGTACTCTTCCACCGTGTCTTTCAAATCGTCGGGGATGGGCACTTCGAAGAACGTGAGACCCTTGTCTTCTTCGTTCCATTCAAAGGCCTTGCGGGCGATAACGTCCACCACGCCCTTGAACGTGTCTTCCTGACCGATGGGAATCGTCAAAACGACCGGCTTGGCCTGCAGACGTTCCTTGATTTGGGTCACGACATTGAAGAAGTCGGCGCCGGTACGGTCCATCTTGTTGACGAACGCGATACGGGGCACCTTATATTTGTTGGCCTGACGCCAAACGGTTTCGGACTGGGGCTGTACGCCGCCCACGGCGCAGAACAAAGCGACGGCGCCGTCCAATACACGCAGGGAGCGTTCAACTTCCACGGTGAAGTCCACGTGCCCCGGGGTGTCGATCAGGTTAATCTTGTAACTGTCGTTGCGGTATTTCCAGAAAACGGTCGTCGCGGCGGACGTAATCGTGATACCTCTTTCCTGTTCCTGCGCCATCCAGTCCATCGTGGCCGAACCGTCGTGCGTTTCGCCGATTTTGTGGTTCTTACCGGTATAGTACAGGATACGTTCGGAACAAGTCGTCTTACCGGCATCAATGTGCGCCATGATGCCGATGTTTCTCGTCTTTGCTAAATCGTGTGCCATCTAATGTGTAGTTCCTTAAAATTTAAAATGCGAGAACGCTTTGTTGGCTTCGGCCATTCTGTGGATTTCTTCCTTGCGTTTGAAAGCGGCGCCTTCTTCCTTGTAAGCCGACATGATTTCGCCGGCCAGTTTCAGGCTCATGGATTTCTCGCTGCGTTTGCGGGCATAGTTGATGAGCATCTTCATACCCAACGACTGTTTGCGTTCCGGACGGATTTCGGAAGGAATCTGGAACGTGGCGCCACCGACACGGCGGCTGCGTACCTCTACGGAAGGCGTTACGTTCGAAAGCGCTTTCTTCCATACTTCCAAACCGTCTTCCTTCGTCTTTTCGGAAACGACGTCGATGGCGTCGTAGAACAGTTCGTGCGCTATGTTCTTTTTGCCGGAGTACATCAAGTTGTTGATGAATTTGCTTACCAATACGTCATGGTATTTGGGGTCCGGTAAAATGACTCTCTTTTTAGGCGTTGATTTTCTCATTTCTTGCGATGATTTTACGCGTCAATATACATTATTATATAATAGCCTCAGGCTGCCTATTTCTTCTTGGGACGTTTGGTACCGTATTTGGAACGGCGTTGGTTGCGCCCTTCCACGCCGGACGTATCCAAAGCACCGCGGATGATATGGTATCTTACGCCGGGGAGGTCCTTCACACGGCCGCCACGGATCATGACGATCGAGTGTTCCTGCAGGTTGTGGCCTTCGCCGGGAATGTAGGCGTTCACCTCTTTCTGATTGGTCAGACGTACTCTCGCTACCTTACGCATGGCGGAGTTAGGCTTCTTAGGCGTAGTCGTGTAAACGCGCACACAAACCCCACGACGCTGGGGGCAGGCATCCAACGCGGGCGACTTGCTTTTGTCCGTGATTTGCTGACGCCCTTTGCGAACTAATTGTTGAATTGTTGGCATATCTTATTGTTAATGTTTAAGTTAACGTGTTTAAAATTTGCGTTTTTAAAGGATGGCAAAGTTAGTAAAAAAAATATAAATAACAAACAAATGTTGAAAAAAGATTGAAACGGCACTTCGGTACGGCATGGGGCGGGAGTCGTGTCGAAAGGCAAGAATATGGAAAATTGCTAAAAATTCTTTAATTTTGTAGGTTTATGTTGGGCGCTTTATGTCCGCGGGTATCCGGCGGGCGGGGGCACCGGCAGAAAAGATAAGCTATGAAGATAACGATCGTGGGGACCGGTTATGTCGGTCTCGTGACCGGCGTTTGTTTCGCCGATGTGGGCATAGAGGTATGCTGCGTGGATGTGGATCAGCGTAAGATCGATATGCTGAACCAAAAACGCGCGCCGATTTTCGAACAGGGCTTGGAAGAGCTGCTGGTTCGGAACGTGGATAAAGGCCGTCTGACGTTTTCGACCTCGTTGAAGGACGCGATGCAGGGGGCGGAAGTTATTTTCTGCGCCGTGGGGACGCCGCCCGACGAGGACGGCAGCGCCGACCTGCGCTATGTGCTGGATGTGGCGCGCGAGGTGGGACGTAACATGAACGACTACGTGCTGTTGGTGACCAAGAGCACGGTGCCGGTCGGCACGGCCCGCAAGGTGAAGCAGGCGGTGGCGCAGGAGTTGGCGGCCCGGGGCGTGAACGTTGATTTCGATGTGGCCTCGAATCCGGAGTTCCTCAAGGAAGGTTCGGCCGTCAAGGATTTCATGTATCCCGAACGCATTGTCGTGGGGGTGGAGTCGGAACGTGCGCGGGACGTCATGGGGCGTCTGTACAAGCCGTTTACGTTGAACGGCCATCCGGTGCTGTTCATGGACGTGCCGTCGGCCGAGATGACGAAGTATGCGGCCAACGCCATGCTGGCCACGCGTATCAGTTTCATGAACGATGTCGCGAACCTGTGCGAGAAAGTGGGCGCGAATGTGGATCACGTGCGCAAGGGCATGGGGTCGGATTCCCGTATCGGCAGCAAGTTCCTTTACCCGGGCATCGGCTACGGCGGATCCTGCTTTCCCAAAGACGTCAAGGCCTTGATCAAGACGGCCGACGGCGAGGGCTACGATATGCGGGTGCTCAAGGCCGTGGAAGCCGTCAACGAACGGCAGAAGTCGCTGATGTTCCGCAAGTATTCGGATTTCGCCAACGGCAGCCTGCAGGGCAAGACGGTCGGGTTGTGGGGCTTGGCGTTCAAGCCGGGCACGGACGATATGCGGGAGGCGCCGTCGTTGGTCATGATAGACGAGTTCATCAAGGCCGGCTGCACGGTAAAGGCCTACGACCCGGTGGCGATGGACGAATGCCGTCGCCGGATTGGCGACCGCATCACCTATTGCAACGATATCTATGAAGCGGCGGCCGATACCGACGCGCTGTTCCTCGTGACGGAGTGGACGGAGTTCCGCTCGCCGGACTGGCGGCGCATCGGCGATACGATGCGGACGCGGGTATTGTTCGACGGCCGTAACCTGTACGAACGTCGGGATGTGGAACAGGCGGGTTTCGCTTATTTCGGAATAGGTTTATGATAAACTAAGGTAGTATGAAACGTATTTTGGTAACGGGCGGCGCCGGGTTCATCGGTTCACATCTGTGCGAGTATCTGCTCGGGCAAGGGCATGAGGTCATCTGTCTGGACAATTACTTTACGGGGCGTAAGGCTAACATTGTGCATCTGTTGTCGAATCCCTATTTCGAACTGGTGCGCCACGATGTGACGACCCCTTATTTCGCCGAGGTGGATGAAATCTACAATCTGGCTTGTCCCGCTTCCCCCGTACACTATCAATACAATCCGATCAAGACGGTCAAGACGTCGGTCATGGGGGCCATCAATATGCTCGGCTTGGCCAAGCGCGTCAAGGCGAAGGTCTTGCAGGCCTCGACGAGTGAGGTTTATGGCGACCCGGCCGTACATCCGCAGGTGGAGGCTTATTGGGGCAATGTCAATCCGATAGGGCTCCGTTCCTGCTACGACGAGGGCAAACGTTGCGCGGAGACGCTGTTCATGGACTACCACCGTCAGAACGGCGTGCGCATCAAAATTATCCGTATTTTCAATACCTACGGCCCGCGTATGCTCATGAACGACGGGCGGGTCGTTTCCAATTTCATCGTGCAGGCCCTCAAAGGGGAGGATATCACGATTTACGGCGACGGTTCCCAAACGCGCAGTTTCCAATATATCGACGACCTGGTGGCCGGTATGACGCGCATGATGGCGACCGACGAATCGTTCATAGGCCCGGTCAATATCGGTAATCCGCATGAATTCACGATTTTGGAATTGGCGGAAAAAGTCATCGCCATGACCGGCAGCGCCTCCAAGTTGATTCGCAAGCCCTTGCCGTCGGATGATCCGACGCAACGCCGGCCGGATATCCGTCTGGCCAAGGAACGCTTGGATTGGGAACCGCATATCCAGTTGGAAGAGGGTTTGAAGAAGACGATCGCCTATTTTGAACAACAATTGAAAACGATATAGGTTATGGCGGGCAATGGCGGCGATACCCGGGTATTGGTAACGGGCAGCAACGGACAGTTGGGCATGGAACTGCAACGTCTTTACAAGGAAGGGCGTTTCAAGGAAGGCCCGATGCTGTTTGCGGATATGGATGTATTGGATATCTGCAACTGGTCGGATGTGCGGAGTTATTTGGGCGTGAACCGAATCAACGTCGTTATCAACGCGGCGGCCTATACCAATGTGGAACAGGCGGAAACGGACGAGAGCGCGGCCTATGCCGTCAACCGGGACGGGGTGGGCGTGTTGGCGCAGGTGTGTGCCGAGTTGGGCATCTATCTCGTGCATATCTCCACCGACTATGTGTTTGACGGAACGCAGGACGAACCCTACCGGGAGGACGACCGGCCGAATCCGACCGGTGTATATGGCGCGTCCAAGCGGGCCGGTGAGGAGGAAATGCTGAAGGCGGGCGGGGACGGCCTGATTGTAAGGACGGCCTGGCTGTATTCCGCGTTCGGCAAGAATTTCGTCAAGACGATGATGCGGCTGAGCCGGGAACGGAGCGAGTTGCATGTCGTGGCCGACCAGTTCGGCAGTCCGACCTGGGCGCGCGACCTGGCCGAAGCCCTGTTGGTCATGATTGGCGCCGGACACCGTGCGCATAAGCGGGGCATCGAGATATTCCACTATACGAACGAGGAGCATTGCAGCTGGTGCGAATTCGCGATGGCCATCATGCATAAGATTCATGCGAACTGCGTCGTGAATCCCATCGCGACCTCCGAATATCCGGCCACCTGTCGGCGGCCGATGTACAGCGTATTGGATAAAACGAAGGTAAAACGGGTCTATGGCCTGTATATTCCGACATGGGAAGCCGCGTTGGATAAGATGCTGGCCGATCCGGAACTCAAAATACAATAGTGTAGGGGATTATATGCCAAAGAAAACGAGTGAAACCACACCGGCTCCGACGCGGAGACGGAAGCAGTCGGACGAGGCCCGCTATCTGCAAGAAGCGGTGGCGGCCATGCAGGACAAGAAAGCCGAACGCATCCGGAGTTTGGATTTGCGTAAGGCCGTCGGTTCGACGTTCGATTATTTCTTGATAGCCGAAGCGCTTTCCGGCACGCAGGTACGGGCGATTGCCGACGGCGTGGCCGACCGGCTTTACGAGGCCTGCGGCATCGATCCGTTGCATAAGGAAGGCTACGCCAATGCCGAATGGATATTGTTGGATTACGGCGGCTTGGTCGTGCACGTGTTCCAGCGGGACGTGCGGCAGCATTACAAATTGGAGGATTTATGGGGAGACGCCCATATAACGACTTACGAAGAAGAACATGGAGAATAATCAGCAAAAGCATCAACCGTCCGGCGGCGCCCCATTGCGGCCGGCGCCCAAAAAACGTTTCAATATCTATTGGATTTACGGGGCGTTGCTGTTGGTGTTCATCTATCTGCAACTGACGTCCACGGGTTTCCGTGAACCCAAATCTTAC
This sequence comes from uncultured Bacteroidales bacterium, assembly GCA_947174375.1. GTDB lineage: Bacteria > Bacteroidota > Bacteroidia > Bacteroidales > P3 > CAMXAS01. The sequence goes on along the minus strand of CAMWIS010000002.1, from coordinate 2,370 downwards.
GATACGAACCTCTACGGGGTGGAGCGGATGCTCAAGGCCGGCGATGTGTCGAAAATCGTCGTGGTCAATAAGGAATTCGCGGAAATCTACATCAAGGACGACAAGGTTTACGGCGATACGGCCTACGCCAAGTTGCGGAGCAAAGACGGCCTCTCGAACCGGAAATACTATGTCTATAAGTTCCTGTCGCTGGAAGATTTCGCCGAAGACGTGAAACGCGCGCAGTTGGAAGCGCGGGCGCAGGATACCGTGGGGCTGTCGGCCTCGGCGCGCCGGGCGGTCTGGAACCAGCCGCTCGTGGAACCCGTGCCGGAGAACCGGAAGAACTTTTGGGAGGATAGCCTCGGTTCGATTATCTGGATAGGCTTTATGATTCTCATGACCGTCATGATATTTAGGATGTTCTCGCGCGGCAACCCCATGGGCGGCGCGGGCGGCGTCTTCAGCTTCGGCAAGTCCAAGGCGCAGCTCTACGACAGCAAGAACACGACGGTCAACGTGACGTTCGACGATGTGGCCGGCTTGGAAGAGGCCAAGGTGGAAGTCAAGGAAATCGTGGACTTTCTGAAGAATCCGGAACGCTATACCAAGTTGGGCGGCAAGATTCCCAAGGGGGCGTTGCTCGTAGGCCCTCCGGGCACCGGCAAGACGCTGTTGGCCAAGGCGGTGGCCGGGGAAGCCAAAGTGCCGTTCTTTTCCATATCGGGCTCGGACTTCGTGGAGATGTTCGTCGGCGTGGGGGCTTCCCGCGTGCGGGATTTGTTCCAGACGGCCAAGGAAAAGGCGCCGAGCATCATCTTCATCGATGAAATAGACGCCATCGGGCGGGCGCGTGGCAAGAACGCCTATACGGGCTCCAACGACGAGCGGGAGAATACGTTGAACCAGTTGCTGACCGAGATGGACGGCTTCGGTACGAACAGCGGTGTCATCATTCTGGCGGCGACGAACCGGGCGGATATCCTTGACCGCGCGTTGATGCGCGCCGGCCGCTTCGACCGTCAGATTCATGTGGAACTGCCGGAGTTGGAAGAACGCAAGGCCATCTTCAAGGTGCATCTCAAGTCGGTGAAGACCGATGCGAGCGTGGAAATCGATTTCCTGGCCAAACAGACGCCGGGTTTCTCGGGCGCGGATATCGCCAACGTCTGCAACGAAGCGGCCCTGATTGCCGCGCGTAAGGACAAGGCCGCCGTGCAGAAGCAGGACTTTTTGGACGCCATCGACCGCATTGTGGGCGGTTTGGAACGGCGCAGCAAGATTATATCGAAGGAAGAGAAGCGGGTCATCGCCTATCACGAGGCGGGCCATGCCGCGGTAAGCTGGATGTCGCGTTACGCCAATCCGTTGGTCAAGGTGACGATCGTGCCGCGCGGCAAGTCGCTCGGGGCGGCCTGGTACCTGCCCGAAGAACGGCAGATTACGACCGTGGAGCAGATGCGGGACGAAATGATGGCTACGTTGGGCGGCCGCGCGGCGGAAGAAGTCGTGTTCGGCCGTATCTCGACGGGCGCGTTGAACGATTTGGAGAAGGTGACGCAGCAGGCCTACGCGATGGTGGCCTATTACGGCATGGATCCGGACGTGGGGCCGTTGAGCTATTACGATTCGACCGGCCAGCAGGAGTATATGTTCGGCAAGCCGTATAGCGAAAAGACGGCCGAGACGATAGACCGCCGCGTGCGCGGCATGGTGGAAGACGCCTATGCGGAGGCCAAGCGGATTCTGACCGAAAACAAGGATAAGCTGGACCGTCTGGCGCAGGTGCTCATCGACAAGGAAGTGATGTTCCGCGATGACGTGGAGGCTATTTTCGGCAAACGACCGTTCGAGGAAGCGGCGCCGGAAGCCGACAACGGGTTGACGGCCACCGCGCCCGACCCGACGGAGACGACGGTTTCGATGACGGCTTTATAAGATAACGAGATGGAAGAAGCGACGTCCAAAGAAAAAATCCTGAAGGATATCCGGGAAGCCTTGACGAGCTATCCGATAGAGAATCCTTATCCGACCATCGATTTGGAAGAACCGGTGGCGACGATGGGCAACGACTATCCGGACGCGCTGTTTGCCGAGAACTTCGTGCGTCGCGGCGGCAAACTGATTTATTGCGAGAATGTGGAGACGGCCGTACAGAGTCTGCAACTGTTGGGAATGCAGGAGGACTGGAGCGGTCAGATTTTTTGCGGGGAAGACGCCGTGGCGCAGCTTTTGGACGCCGCGGGCTTGGCGTACAGCCGCCGGCCGGCGGACGTGGCCGTCAAGCGGATTGGCTGTTGCAGTTGCCTGTCGCTGTTTGCGCAGACGGGCAGCGTGTTGTTCGATGCGGCGACGGTGGGACGGCGGCTGTATACGGGTGCCGATCTCATC
>CAMWIS010000001.1 GCA_947174375.1 uncultured Bacteroidales bacterium | reverse complement strand
TTCCGGACTGGTTCCGACGCAGCGACGACGCCTTTACACTGCAAATCGACCTGCTGGACGCCAGCGTGCCGGCGGCCACGCTCCGGCTACGCATGGTGCTGGTTTCCGACCGCATCCGCATCGAAAACAGCCGGCCGCTACCGCGCACGTTCCGCATCAGCGGCGGCGAGACGCTTACGCTCCGCAGCGACGAGCTGTACGAATACTTCAACTTGCAGAACCTGATGTTTTCGGGCATGACCAAACAGCAATACCTGCAGAACGGCGAACGTCTGCCGGACGGCTTCTACCAATTGGCGTTCGAAGTGTATGAGGCCGCCTCGGGCGTCAAGGTCTCGCTGCACGAGTCGCCCGGGATGTTCCGGCTGGTGTCGTGCGAGCCGCCGCTGCCCTATACGCCGGCCGACCAAAGCGTCATACAGAAGCAGGGCGCGACGCAGATTGTCTTCGGGTGGACGCCGCGGCACGCCGCGCAGGCCGGGTTCATGGAAACCGAATACCGCTTTGAGCTGAAACGGATTCCGGAACATTTCCAAGGCGACTGGCAGAGCCGCTTCGACGAGTTGGGCACGGTTTACAGCCAAACGACCGACCAAACCACGCTGGTGTATAACGAGGCCATGCCGCCCTTGGAAGTCGGCCTGCGCTACGCGTTCCGCGTCCAGGCGTCGGGCCGCGACGGCAACGGCCACGAAATCGTCTTTGCCAACCACGGCTACAGCCAAGTGTTTTGCTTTACCTACAAGGCCTACTGCCCCGCCCTGACCCAATGGCGCGTGGACAGCGTGACGGCCTTCACCGCCCGCGTCAACTGGCCGGAAGACCCGTTGAACGTGGCCTACCGCCTGCAATACCGCAAAGCCGACGTGGCCGGCGCGGCCTGGTTCCCCGTGGATATTCCGCTGGGCGAGACCCGGTACACGCTTTATCCGCTCGAACCCGCCACGGCCTACGAGTGCACGTTTCAACGCCGCTGCGAGGACGGCTGGAGCGAGCCTGACCGCGTGCAACGGTTTAAGACACTGGATGAGAAACCCGAAGAACTGAAATGCGGCGAGCACCCGGCAACGGCACCGCCCGCGCCGAACGAAGCGGACGCCCTGCCGGTGCTGCGGCTGTTCGACCACGTAAAGACACAGAGCGGCTTTGAAGTCGTCATCGACGAGGTGGAGGGCTACGACGGCTATTTCAGCGGCACCGCCCACACCTATGTGCCGCTGTTGGACAATACGGGCCTGAAGCTGACCTATTCGCGGATTTTCGTCGATAAAGACTACCGCTTGGTCAGCGGCGCGTTCAAGGCCGCGAAATCCGGACGGAAACTATAAGGCGCGCACCCCGGCCACGGCTTCGGCCAAGGCGCCGTCCTTACGCGCCGCATACGCCCGGCACTGCCGGATGAACTTGCGGCCGTAGGCCCGGTATTCGACGTAGGCCACGCGCAAGGCGAAGCACAGCCCGAAGAATATCGGCAACGTCCACCAAGTGGCGCGCACGAACACGGCGAAAAGAACAGTATATATTAAATTGAACAGAGCCGTCAACAACATATCCATCGTAAAATGGAACGTAGAAAACAACATATCGGTCTTGGCCGCCTTGCTGAACTTGCCGGCAAAATGCCAACTGATGCCGAAAGGCACGGCGGTCAACAGCAGGCCGGCCAGCGCGAAAGGCGCGTAAATCAACAGACACAGCGCATGAACCAGCAAATCCTTGATCTTGACCTTGACGGGCCATTCGGACGGCGAAAAGCCTTTCTGCCTAAGTTGCGCCGACACCGACACCGCGGTCGCGCAAGCCCGTTCCACCTCGGTTTCGGGCAGCGTCCGCACATGTTCCGCCCAAGCCTTATCGGCCTGCAACATGGCTTCCACATCGGTCAGCTCGGGGTCGCGCGCCAACTCGCGCCAAGCGTCCAAAGCCGCATAGCGTTCGGGGTAAGGCATATCGAGCATCATGGCGCGGACGCGGTTTTCCAATTCCTCGGCCAACAGCACCATCGCACGCACCGGATTTTCGCGGTAGGCCGCGTAGTAATCGGCCAGACGCACCGGCTTGCCGATCATGAGCATGGCCTCGGTGCGGTGCCCGCGGTAACGCACATAGTGGTTGGCCGCCGGCACCACGAGCATATCGGCGGGAAAACACTTGCGCTCGGCCGCATCGAACGCGATACGCGCAAAGCCCTTTTTAAACCGCCCTAAGTAATGGCCTTCCTGGTGGTGACCCTCCGGAAACAGACTGACGGCCGCCCCCTCGCCTATCATGCGGGCGGCGAAATCGAAAATCGCCTCGTTCTTGCCGAGCTGTTCCTTGCCGTCACGCTGACGGTATATAGGCAAAATCTTGCAGAAGCAAAGCAGTTTGGCCACGAACGGCTTTTTGAAGATGTCGGAGCGCGCCAAAAATATCGGCGTATGGCGTTCCGGCAAGCCGAACAGGATGCAGAGCGCGTCCAACAAGCCGTTTTGATGGTTGCTCACAATCATGTAGGGCGTGCCCACGGGCGGCAGGTTCTCCGTGCCCCGCACGACGAACTTGCGGTAATAGACGGCGGAGAAGAAACGCCCGAACCAACGGCGCCAAAAGCGGTAATAGATGGAGCGCTTTTCTACGATATTGAAATAGACCATGTATATCTGCGGTTAAATGTTTTATCAACTGATGAGCATATACCATCCGATGCCCAAATAATTGCCCAGCGCATAGCCCAGCAAGCCGACGACGATGCCCGTAAGCATACAGGCGCGGTTCTTCATCGCGCCGGCCACCGTGGGCACGAAAGGCGGCGAGAAAATCAGGGCCGTCATCGAAATCGTGAACGTGTCGGCCTCCACGCGGCAGAGTTTGGCCAAGAGGAAATGCAGCACGAGGCTCAGACCGAGCACCGACGCGATGAAGTAAAACAGCTTGTCGGCCACCGTGCCGAGGTGTTCCACATTGAAATCGGACGCGATGACGGTGCTGAACACGAGGATGAAATACATCCCCAACTCGAAACTCTTGGGCAAACGGCGGACGCGCTCGGAAAACGAGGCCGCGATGCTGAGCGTGGTGATGCCGAGCACGATGGCCACCACGCGGTAATCGAGCGGGAAGAGGAGGCTGACGAGCGCGGCGGCGAGCGCGATAAGTACGGCCAAGCCCAACGCGCAGAGCCAACCCCGGAGCATCGGCTTGCGGAACATGAACCGGTAGTCTTCCACCTTGCCGGCCCGCGCCAACGCCCGGCGGGCGGCCAGCGTTTCCCGAAGGTGGACGGGCGCGACCGTTACCGCTACCGACGGCTTGGCATAGGGCAACCACCGCCGCACGAGCTTATAGCCGCCTCCGATGAGGAAGGCCAACAGCACGAACGTGATGACGATTTCAAACGAATTGACGAGCAGGAAGGTTTCGGCCGAGGGTTGCAGGGCCATTTTGAGCGAAGCCACATTGGGCGTGCCGCCCGTGTAGAAGCCCACCATCAGGCCGGCCGCTTTCTCCAATTCCGGGATGCCCTGCCCCCTGAACAGGTAATAGGACGCGGTGACGGCCGCCATGACGGCCACGATGCCGACGGCGAAGGCCACGGCCACCTGTTTCCAACGGCGGCGCCATTGTTTGAAGTCGGACGAAAAGAGCAAGAGCGGGATGCCCAAGGGCACGCAGACATTCTGCAACACGGCTTTCAGGGTAACGATCTGTCGGGCCGTCTCCGCATCGGCGCTCTGCGAAAAGCCCGTCAGGGACAGCACGATGCCGACGGCATAGGCCAGCAGGATGGCCCCGATTTTCTGCACCGCGGGCCAACGCGCCTGCATGAACATCAGCAAGGCCGGCACGACCAAATAAATCCCCAGTAAAACCGCCACCTTTTCCATTACGTTATTCCAAAAACATCTTTACCGTGCAAATTTACGATTTTTTGTATATTTGCATACGATGCAAACCATGCCGAACCACGCCATACGCTACGCACGGCTCGACCTGCCGTTCGGAACCGCCCCCGCCGACGAGACGGTGGAGGCCATCCGCCAATTCGATGCCGCCCACGACGGATTTCTCGTCAAGGTCGTTGTCTTTGCGGCCAAACTGACGGACCGCCATACCGACTGCCGGCGGCTGCAACGCGCCATCGCCCGCCGTTTGAAAGCGTGCAAGACGCTGTCGGGCGTGCCGGCCGTTACGGTGGTGGAACAGCCGCCCCTGACGAAAGACTGGATTTCGGCTGACGTCTTTTATCTGAACGACAGCAAGATAAAACCACACTACGCGTGGTTCGACAACCTGCCCTATGTGCGTTTGGACGGCTACGGTTGCCGCCAATTCTGGTGCTCCGGCTTCGCCACGCCTTACGCGCAGATGAAAGGCGTCAAGCTGTCGGCGGCCTACGCGGCCGGCCTGCATTGCCTGAACGACCTGCAACATTGGATCGACCACGTCGGCCTGCGGTTCGACCACGTCATCCGCCAATGGAATTATATCGGGCAGATTTTAGACCTCAACCCGCATGGCAAGACGGGCGAATTGAAACAGAATTATCAGGAATTCAATACGGTAAGACAGGTATTCTATCAGAACCACAAACGGGAGCCGGTCTATCCCGCGGCCACGGGCATCGGCTGCGACTATGCCGGCATCATCATCGACGCCGTGCTGTTCGAATCGGCGGACGGACACCTGCCACCCGCGCTCAAAAGCCCCGTGCAGACCGAAGCGTTCGACTATACCGACCGCGTGCTCGTGGGCAAGGACGCCAAGACGCCGCCCCTGTTCAGCCGCGCCCGCCTGCAAACGCAGAAGGCCGCCAAAGCCGCCAACACCGCGCCCGACTTCCCGCTCTGCTGCTGGGTGTCCGGCACGGCCTCCATCGCCGGCGAACGGACATTAGACCCGACCTCGCCGGATAAACAACTCGACAACACGATACAGTCCATCGAACGCCTCGTGGCGACGGCAGACCCCGCCGCGCCGAACTACCGCCGCATCCGTCTGTATCTGAAATCGGCCATCCACGCCGACCAGGCGCGTCATCTCGCCGAAATGCTGTATCAACGCTTTCCGAAAGGAATTTGCCAAATCGTCTATGGCGACGTGTGCCGCGACGACCTTTGGGTGGAGATAGAGGCCGAAACCGGCTTATAGACGCGTCATCAGGCGCGGCGCCATCACGGCTTTCCAAGTGGCGTAGTCGCCCGCAAGGACGTGTTGCCGGGCTTCGCGCACGAGCCACAGGTAAAACGCGAGGTTGTGCAGGCTCGCGATCATCGGGCCGAGGTATTCGCCGGCCGTGAACAGATGCCGCAGATAGGCTTTCGTATAGCAGCGGTCCGCATAGCATTCGCCGTCTTCCTCTATGGGCGAGAAATCGTCGGCCCACTTGCGGTTGCGCATATTCATGATGCCGTTTTTCGTGAACAGCATCGCGTTGCGGCCGTTGCGCGTCGGCATCACGCAGTCGAACATATCCACGCCCTGGGCGATACCTTCCAAAATGTTTTCGGGCGTGCCGACCCCCATGAGGTAGCGCGGCTTGTCGGCCGGCAGGATGCCGCACACCAACTCCGTCAGTTCGTACATGACTTCCTTGGGCTCGCCCACCGACAGCCCGCCGATGGCGTTGCCCTCCGCGCCCACCGACGCGATTTTCTCGGCCGAAATGCGGCGCAGGTCTTTGTAAACGCTGCCCTGCACAATCGGGAACAAGGCCTGGTGATAGCCGTAAAGCGGTTCGGTCTCGCGGTAGCGTTTCACGCAGCGGTCAAGCCAGCGGTGCGTCAGGTGCATCGACTTCTCGGCGTAGCCGTAGTCGCAGGGGAAAGGCGTGCATTCGTCGAACGCCATCATGATGTCGGCCCCGATGCAACGCTCTATGTCCATGACTTTTTCGGGCGTGAACAGATGCACCGACCCGTCGATGTGGGAATGGAACGTGACACCCTCCTCTTTGAGTTTGCGCGTGCCGGAGAGCGAATAGACCTGGAAGCCGCCGCTGTCGGTCAGAATCGGGCGGTCCCAGCCGTTGAACCGGTGCAGGCCGCCGCAACGGTTCAGGATATCCAAGCCCGGCCGCAGATACAGATGGTAGGTGTTGCCCAAAATGATTTTGGCGTCGATTTCATGTTTGAGGTCGGGTATCTGGACGGCCTTGACCGAACCCACCGTGCCCACCGGCATGAAGATAGGCGTGGGAATATCGCCGTGGTCGGTGTGGATTAAGCCGGCGCGGGCGCCGGACTTGGGGTCGGTGGCCTGTAATTCAAATTTCAACATAGTTGCTGCTCGTATGGGTGACAAAAATAGTGATATTTTGCCGAAGTTTCTATAACTTTGCCTTTTGTTTTCGGCGCTCCCTTCCTCTTGATAGTCGCAAGAAACCGTCGAAAACCCTTAAAAACGACTATATGGAACAGATATGGGCTTTTTTCAGTTGGTGGGACGGTGTCTTGCTGGGCGGTCTGTTGGTCTGCACCCTTTGCCTCATCAGTTTTTACTGGCGGTTCTACCGCCCCGTGTACAAACGGCGGAAACAGTCTGAAACGGGAACGGAACCCGCGGCGGAGACCGCAACCGACGGCATGGAAGGCCGCGGCATCTCGGTGGTCATTTCGGGTCAGAACCAATACGAGAACCTGAAAAAGAACCTGCCGTTCTGGCTCGACCAAACCTACGCGCAGTCGGAAGTCATCGTCGTGTACGACTATACCGACGACGACCTGAACCTGTTGCTCAACGGCATGGAAGACCCGCACGGACGGCTCAAATGCGTGCAGGTCAACCAAAACATCAACTTTTTCGACCAGGAGAAATTCTCGCTCTCGATCGGGCTTAAATCGGCGGCCTATCCGTATGTGCTGCTGACGAACGCGGACTGCCGGCCCGAAGACCAGGAATGCCTGGCGCATATCGCGGCGGCCATCGGCGACAACACGCAGGTGATGGCCGGCTACAGCCTCTACCCGGCGCGGCAAGGCAGCGCGTTGGCGCGTTACTTCCACGACGAACGCATCCTGCAAAGCCTCGGCCTGATTTTGGCGGGCAAACCCTGCGCCGCCTCGCGCCACGCGCTGATCTACCACAAAGACATCTTCCTGCAACACCACGGCTATACGGCATTCTATACGCTCAACGGCGGCAACTACGACGTTTTCGCCCATTACCTTGCCGCGCCGGAGGAAGCGGGGGCCCTCGCGGCCAAGGCCGCGCGCCTGCGCTACACCTCGCGGCTCTCGTTCGGCCACTGGCTGCGCGAAGAACGGCAGTATATCAACGCCTGCAACTGGCGGCCGAGCGCGGCGCGGAAAGCGGGCGTCGCCTACCGCTATGCGATGTTCGGCTACCATCTGTGCTTTGTGGGCTGGCTGCTCTACACGTTGCTCGCCCGCTTTCCGGAGGGCCCCTACTGCCTGCTCGCCGCCGGACTGTTCGCCCTTTGCATCCTGCTCAAGAGCCTGTTCCAGTTCATCACGCGTTACAAGGCGCACCGCCAGTTAGGCGAAAGCCGCCTTTGGTGGGGAGCGCCCTTCTTCGAATGGCTGTACATCTGCCTGTGCCCGTTCTGGACGTTGCGCCACAAGCAAATCCGCCCCGGCAAACGCAAAAAGCGTCCGTAAATCAAAAAAATACTATCTTTGCAAGATGAACAAGTTAGACGGCTATATCATCCGTAAGTTCTTAGGGACGTTCTTCGCGACCATCGCGTTGATCGTCATCATTATCATCGTTTTCGACATTTCCGAGAAGATAGGCGTTTTCGTGGAAAAGAACGTGCCGTTGAAAGGCATCATCGTGCATTACTACCTGAACTTCCTGCCTTTCTTAGTGAATATGTTCAGCTTCCTGTTCATCTTCATCTCGGTCATCTTCTTCACCTCGCGCCTGGCGCAGAACTCCGAAATCGTGGCGGTGCTCAGTTCCGGCATCAACTTCTCGCGCTTCCTCGTGCCTTACGTCGTTTCGGCCGTCATCATCGGGCTGTTTAACCTCTACTTGGCCAACTTCCTGATTCCCGACATGACGAAAGACCGCCTGGCCTTTGAACGCACCTATATGCGCCAGCGTTACATCAACTCCGGCTCCGACATCCACCTGCGTTACGACGACAGCACGTATTTCTACGTCGCCACGTTCCACCAGGCCAACCAGAGCGGCAGCAAGTTCTGCATGGAGACGATCAAAGACCGTCAGCTCATCGACAAATTCAACTCGGCCACCATCCGCTACGATTCGGCCAACAGCCGCTGGATTGCCACCGACTATGTCAAACGCACGCTGTTGCCCGTGGGCGAAAAGGTGGAGACCGGCCCCTATATCGAACTGGACTTGCCGCTGATGCCCTTGGACTTCGCCAAAGACTACCTCAAGGTGGAGGAGATGAATTTGAAGGAACTGAACCAATACATCGCGCAGGAACGTATGCGGGGCTCCAACCGGGCCAAATTCTTCGAATACGAACGTTGGCAGCGGTTCATGCAGCCGTTCGCGGCCGTTATCCTGACGCTTATCGGCGTGTCGCTGTCCATCCGGCAGAGCCGTAAGGGCGGTATGGGCGTAAACTTGGCCATCGGCATCACGCTGGCCTTCACGTTCATCCTGTTCATGCAATTCGCCAAGGTGTTCGCCACCATCGGCAACTTCCCGGTATGGCTGGCCGCTTGGATGCCGCTCATCATCTACGGCCTGATTGCGGCCTATCTGCTTAAAAAAGCGCCGAAATAAGCCCGCTGGAAGAAAGGGGGAATGCCATGATCAACCGATTAGTCAGCCCGTTTCTCAAACCGCGCCTCAACGCCATCGCACGTTACGGACAGGATGCGGAAGCCTTGCAAGCCAAGACCTTGGCCTCGCTGCTCCACCGGGCGGCCCAAACCCAATTTGGCCGCGATTACGGTTTCGGCGGCCTCCGTGGCACCGACCTCGAAAGCTGGCACAACCTCTACAAACGGCACGTGCCGGTTCTACCCTATAACGACCTCAAACCCTATACCGACCGGATGCGGCGCGGCGAGCCCGACATCCTGTGGCCCGGCTTGGTGCGCAATTTCTCCAAATCGTCTGGCACGACTGCCGACAAGAGCAAATTCATCCCCGTGAGCCGCGAGGCCCTGCAAGGCTGCCACTACAAGGGCGGCATTGATATGTTCGCGCTTTACCTGCGTAACTATCCGGACAGCAAAATCCTTTCGGGCAAGAACTTGGCCATGGGCGGCAGCCTGCATCCTTCCTCCCACCCCAAAATCACGGAGGGCGACGTGTCGGCCATCATCATGAACTACCTGCCGTTTTGGGCGCAAATCAAACGGGCGCCGAGCCTTAAAATCGCGCTCATGGACGAATGGGAAAGCAAAATGGCCGCGATGACCGAAGCCGTGACGCCGGCGCACATCACGCAAATAGCGGGCGTCCCCTCGTGGACGATGGTGTTGCTCCAGCGTATCTTGGAGAAAACCGGCAAACCGTGCATCGCGGAGGTTTGGCCCGACTTGGAGGTGTTCTTCCACGGCGGCGTGAGCTTTACGCCCTACCGGGAACAGTTCATCCAGCTGCTCGGCTTTCCGGACTTCCATTTTGTGGAGACCTACAACGCCTCCGAAGGCTTTTTCGCGATACAAGACCGCCCGCTCAAGGCGACCGAAGAACAGGATATGCTGCTGATGCTCGACTACGGCATCTTCTACGAGTTCGTGCCCGTGGAAGACGTGGCCGAGGACGGCCTCTCGCTCAACCCCGGCGCCCGCTGCCTGCATATCGGGCAGGTGGAAACGGGCAAACACTACGCGTTGCTGATTTCGACCAACGCCGGCCTGTGGCGCTACATGATAGGCGACACGGTGGTGTTTACGTCGCTGCACCCCGCCCGCATCCAAGTGAGCGGCCGCACCAAGCATTTCATCAACGCCTTCGGCGAGGAAGTCATCGTGGACAACGCCGACCACGCGCTGCAATACGCCTGTCGGGAGACCGGCGCGGAAATAGCGGAATACACGGCGGGCCCCGTCTTTTTGGACAACCGCGCGAGCGCGTGCCACCAGTGGCTCATTGAATTCAAACGCGCCCCGCAGGACATGGCCGTGTTTACGGATTGTTTGGACAGGCGGCTGCAAGCCATCAACAGCGACTACGAGGCCAAACGCCACCGCGACATCCTGCTCAAACAGCCGATTGTGACCGCCGTGCCCGAAGGCACGTTCTACGCCTGGCTCAAACGGATCGACAAATTAGGCGGCCAACACAAGGTGCCGCGCCTGGCGAACCACCGCGACTACCTCGACGCTGTGCTGGCCATGATGCAAACGGCCTAAACGCCCACCCCATGAAGAAGCTTTGGAACAACGTAAAAAACGCCGTCTCGGCTTTCCTGCAATGGAAATACCGCAACTACGTCATCGTGGTGCTGCTGTTCCTGTTGTGGTTCCTGCTGCTGGCGCCCAACGACCTCAACACGCAGTATCACATCATCAAGGAACGGAAGGCGCAACGGGAGCTGAAACGGTTTTACGAAAAGGAAATCCAACGCTACGAGGAGGAAATCCATAAGTTCCAGAGCGACCCCGATTTTGTGGAGACTTACGCCCGCGAAGAATATCTGATGAAGCGGGACAACGAGGACATCTTCCTGATTATCGAATAACCCCCGATTCATGGCCTCCCTTTTCGCCGACCTCATCCTGCCGTTGCCGCTCAAAGAACGGTTTACCTACGCCGTACCGCCCGAAATGCGCGGCGCGATTACCGTGGGGATGCGGGCCTGCGTGCCGTTCGGCCCGAGCAAGGTGTATGCGGGCATCGTGGCGGAACTGCACGATAGGCGGCCGGAACACACGACCAAGGAAATCTTGTCGCTCCTGGACGAAACGCCCATCGTGAACCCGCTCCAAATCCGCTTTTGGCAATGGATGGCGCACTACTACCTGTGCAGCGAGGGGGAAGTCATGGCCTGCGCCTTACCCTCCGGCTTCCAGCTTGACAGCGAGACCAAGGTGGTCATCAGCCCGCAGTTTGACGGCTGCATCGACAGCCTGACGCCCGTACAGCAAACGGTGGTCAAGACGCTGGCGCAACAGGAACAGTTGACGATTCGGGAAATCGAACGCCTGACGGGCTTGAAAAAGGTGCTGCCGCTTATCAAGAGCCTGCGCGGACAGAACGTCGTGTGGGTGAAGGCGGAAATCAGCGAACGCTACAAGCCCTTGCAACGGGCCTACGTGGGCTGGGGCGAGGCCTACCGCGACCAGCCGGAGGCGCAACAGGCCATTTTCGACCGGCTGGAGAAAAGGGCGTTCAAACAGCTGGAAGTGCTGTTGGCCTATGTGGCGTTGGCGCAACATACGGAAGACGGGCTTGTGCAACGCGCGATGCTGACCGCCAAGACGGGCGCCGACCCTACCGCCCTCACCGCCCTGATTAAGAAAGGGGTGCTGCAAGTCGTACAGCGGCAGCAAAGCCGGCTCGGGGCGGCCGAAGACGCCGACAACCTGCGGCGCAACACGCTGAGCGCGCCGCAACAACAGGCCTTGGCCGACATCCAAACGGCCCTGGCCGACAAGCCCGTCTGTCTGCTGCACGGCGTGACGGCCAGCGGCAAGACGGAGGTATATATGCAACTCATGGAGGAGATCTTGGCCGGCGGCCGGCAGGTGCTGTACCTGTTGCCCGAAATCGCGCTCACGGCCCAGATGATAGGGCGGCTCAAAGCCCGCTTCGGCGAACAGGTGGGCGTCTATCACTCCAAATACAACGAGCACGAGAAAACCGAAATATGGCAGGCCACGGCCGCCGGCCGCTACCGCATCATCCTCGGCGCGCGCTCGGCCCTGTTCCTGCCGTTCGAGAAACTCGGCCTCATCGTCGTGGACGAAGAGCACGAGACGTCGTACAAGCAACAAGACCCCGCCCCGCGCTACCACGCGCGCGACGCGGCCATCTACCTCTCCGCGCTGCACGGCGCTAAAGTGCTGCTCGGCTCGGCCACGCCCTCGGTGGAGAGTTATTACAACGCGCTCAAAGGCAAATACGGCTTGGCCACGCTCTTTACGCGCCATGCGGACGTCAAGCTGCCGTCGGTATGGGTGGCCGACCTCAAATCGCAGAAAACGCTGTTCACGCCTTTCCTCATCGAGAAGATGACGCAGGCTTTGGCCGACGGCAAGCAAATCCTGCTGTTCCAGAACCGGCGCGGCTTCTCCAACCACTTGGTCTGCACCGACTGCGGCGCCATTCCGCACTGCAAGTTCTGCGACGTGAGCCTGACCTATCACAAACGGCAGGGCGCGCTCGTATGCCACTACTGCGGCTATACGGTTCCCGTGCCGGAGCACTGCCCCGAATGCGGGTCGCCGCGCCTGAACACGGCGGGGGCGGGCACGGAGAAGATAGAGGAGGAACTTGCCGTGCTGTTTCCCGACGCCCGCACGGCGCGCATGGACATGGACAGTATGCGCGGCAAGAACGCCCACGAACGGCTCATAGCCGAATTCGAAGCCCGCAAGATACAGATTCTCGTGGGCACGCAGATGATTACGAAAGGGCTCGACTTCGACAACGTGGGCGTGGTGGGCATCCTCAACGCCGACAACCTGATTTTCTTTCCCGACTTCCGCGCCTACGAGCGGAGCTTCCAGCTCATGACGCAGGTGAGCGGCCGCGCCGGACGCCGCGCCGGGCAGGAGGGCGAAGTGGTGTTGCAGACGTACAGCCCGCAGCACGAGCTCATCCGCCAGGTGATGCACCACGACTACACCGCGCTGTTCGAAAGCCAGCTCTCCGAGCGCAAACGCTTCCTCTACCCGCCCTACTGCCGCTTGGTGCAGGTGAGCGTGCGCCACAAGGAGGAGGCCGTACTCGACGCCGCCTGCCGCACGCTTTCCGACGCGCTGCGCCAGACGTTCGGCGCACGGGTGCTAGGCCCCGAATACCCGATGGTGAGCCGCATCAGCACGTATTACATCAAGAACTTCCTGCTCAAATTGGAGCGCGGCAAACAGTTGGACGCGATGAAAGAGACGCTCGCGCTTATTTTAGACCGTTTCGCCGCCCTGCCCGACTACCGGGGCTGCCGCGTGGTCGTGGACGTGGATCCTTATTAGACGCCTAATTTGCAGGTTCGCCCGAAAAAACGTATATTTGTTAGAAATTTGGACTTTTCCGACGACTTACATAAATATTTCCGATGAGATACAACACTTTGAGAAAGCCGCTTATTTTCCCGGAATACGGCAGGGGCATTCAGGAAATGGTTTCGCACGCCCTGACGATAGAAGACCGGCACGAACGCAACCTGGCGGCTCAGACCATCATCAAGTCGATGCAGGTGCTCAACCCCGACATCCGGCAGGTGGACGACTATCTCCATAAACTCTACGACCAGCTTTTCATCATGTCCGACTACAAATTGGACATCGACGCGCCGTTTCCGATGCCGGACCGTCAGCCGATGACGGCCAAGTGCCGCCCCATCCCGTACAAGAACTCGCCCATCCGGTTCCGCTACTACGGCCGCATCATCGAACGGCTTATCCTCAAGGCCGCCGAGATGCCGGAAGGCGAAGAACGGACCACGCTGCTGAACATGGTGGCCGGACAGATGCGCAAGCTCTACTACACGTGGAACGACGATATGCTGCGCGACGAGGTGCTGGCCAAACATCTGGAACTGATGTCGGGCGGCCGCATCCTCTACGACGAGACCATCCGCGGCAAGGTCAACTCGGCCTTCTACGCCAAGCCGTCGCCGGAGCGCAAGAACAAGTTCATCAACCTGAGCCCCTACGACAACCCCAACGCCGGCAGACGCTACAACAACGGCCATAGCGGCTACGGCAACGGCGGATACAACCACCGCAACGGCAACAACGGCAACGGAAACGGTGGATACAAACGCTACAATAACAACCGCAACAACGTCAAATAAATGAGCTCGTTTAAGATTCGCGGACGCCATAAACTCAATGGCTGTATCACGCCCCAGGGCGCCAAGAACGAGGCCCTGCAGGTTATTTGCGCCACGCTGCTGACCGAAGAGAAAGTGACCATCAGCAATGTGCCGCTTATCCGCGACGTGCTCAAACTCATCGAACTCGTGCAATGCCTCGGCGTGTCGGTCTCGCATCCCGAAACCCACACGTTTACGTTCGAGGCCAAACACATAGAGACCGACTTCCTGCTGACCGAAGACTTCGAACAGCGCGCCAACGCCTTGCGCGGGTCGGTCATGCTGGCCGGGCCGCTGCTGGCCCGCACGGGACGCGCCATCGTGCCGCAACCCGGGGGCGACAAGATAGGCCGCCGGCGCTTGGACACGCACTTCATCGGCTTCGAGAACCTCGGCGCCAAGGTGGAGTACGACACCGTCCGCCGCAGCTTCGACGTGCGGACGCCGGAGAGCGGGCTGCGGGGCCGCTATATGCTGCTGGACGAAGCCTCCGTGACCGGTACGGCCAACATCATCATGGCCGCCGTGCTGAGCAAGGGCACGACGACGATTTTCAACGCGGCCTGCGAGCCCTACGTGCTGCAACTCTGCCGGATGCTCTGCGCCATGGGGGCGCACATCCACGGCATGGGCTCCAACCTGTTGCAGATAGAGGGCGTGGAGCGTCTTTCGGGCGCGAACCACACGCTTTTGCCCGACATGATCGAGGTGGGCAGCTTTATCGGGCTGGCCGCCATGACGCAGTCGGAACTGACCGTCCGCAACGTGCAACGGCAATATTTGGGCTTGATTCCGCAGGTGTTCGCCCGCTTGGGCGTGCAGACGATTTACCGGGGCGACGACCTGTTTATCCCCGCGCAGGAACACTACTGCATCGAAAACTCCCGCGACGGCTCCATCCCCACGATTGCCGACGCCCCCTGGCCGGGTTTCACGCCCGACCTCATCAGCATCGCGCTTGTGACGGCCATCCAGGCCAAGGGCAGCGTGCTCATCCATCAGAAGATGTTTGAAAGCCGCCTGTTCTTCGTCGATAACCTGATTTCTATGGGCGCACGCATCATCCTGTGCGACCCCCACCGCGCCACCGTCATCGGCCTCGACCACGAGATGCCGCTGCAAGGCATTTCGATGGTGTCGCCCGACATACGGGCCGGCGTCTCCCTGCTCATCGCCGCCCTGTCGGCCAAGGGCGAGAGCGTCATCCACAACATCGAACAGATCGACCGCGGCTACGAGGCCATCGACCTCCGCCTCCGCGAACTCGGCGCCGAGATAGAGCGGATAGACTAGGGCGTGTACGTCCAGCCCTGGGGGGTGCGGGCGAGCGTGCGGCGGCCGAAGCGGTCGTCGAAGGTCTTGCCGCCCTCGCCGTCTAAATAGTTCTGAATAATCTGCTCGATTTGCTCCTGGTTGAAGTCGCGGGCCTTGAGGTACCACTCCCAAAAGCATAGACAGGCGGCCTCGCCGACCTCCCCGTGGAAGCGGCGGATCTTGCGCTTGGCGATGAACTCGGCGGGGACGCCCTCCCGTTTCTCCACGAGCCGCGCTTCGGCCGCCGCATACCAGGCCGACAGGACGGCCTCGTCCCGTTGCAGGCTCACGGCCGTCTGCGCGGCGTGCGCCACGGCCTGCGGGTTGAGTTGCCGGCAGAGCGGCAACAGATGATGGCGGACGCGGTTGCGCAGGTAGTCGTCGGCGGCGTTCGTGGCGTCGGTGCGGTACGTCAGCCCTTGCGCGGCGGCATAGGCTTCTATCTCGGCGCGGCGCGCGAACAGCAGCGGTCGCATATATGCACCCTGCACGGGTTGCATCCCGCGCAGCCCCTTGAGGCCCGTACCACGCAAGAGATTGAGGTAAAGCGTTTCCGCCTGGTCGTCGGCATGATGCGCCAGCGCACAGGCTTGCCAGCCGTCCTGCGCCATACATTGTTTAAAGAAACCGTATCGGAGTTCGCGCGCCGCCATCTCGACGGAGACGGCCTGCGCCCCGGCATGGGAGAGGGTATCGAAACGCACCGTATAGAAGGGCAGGCCGGCTTCCCGCGCCAGCGCCTCCGCAAAGGCCTGGTCGCCGTCGGCCGCCGCGCCGCGCAACTGGAAATGACAATGCGCCACGGCCAGTTCCAAGGGCAACGCGCCCTGCCGCACCGCCCGCACGAGCAAGTGCAACAAGACGGTGGAGTCGGCGCCGCCGCTCACGGCCACGAGCACCCGCTCCCGCCCGTCGAACAGGCGGTGTCGCCTCACATATTGTAAAAAGCGCGCGTACATGAGCGTAAAGCAAGCCCGACGGCCCGGAGGCCGCCAAGCCTACAACGTCCGTTTCACCTCGGTCTGTTCGTAGCCCTCGATGATATCGCCCACCTTGATGTCGTTGAAGTTCTCGATGTTCAGACCGCAGTCCTGACCCACCATCACTTCCTTCACGTCGTCCTTGAAACGGCGCAGCGAACCCAGCTTGCCGGTGTAGGCCACGATACCGTCGCGGATAATCCGCACCTTGGTGTTGCGTGTCAGGCGGCCGTCCAGGACGATACAGCCCGCCACGGCGCCCACCTTGCTGATCTTGAAGACTTCGCGCACCTCGAGGTTGGCCACGATTTTCTCTTGGATTTCGGGCGAAAGCATACCCTCGATGGCGTCTTTGAGTTCGTTGATGGCATCGTAGATGATGGAGTAGAGACGGATGTCGATCTGCTCGCTCTCGGCCAGCTTGCGCGCCGCCAACGACGGACGCACCTGAAAGCCGATGATGATGGCGTTGGAGGCCGAAGCCAACAGGATATCGCTTTCCGTAATCTGACCCACCGACTTGTGGATGACGTTGACCTGTACCTCCTCGGTCGAGAGTTTGAGCAAGGAGTCGGACAAGGCCTCGATGGAGCCGTCCACGTCACCCTTGACGATGACGTTGAGTTCCTTGAAGTCGCCGATGGCGATACGACGGCCGATTTCGTCGAGCGTGATATGCTTCTGCGTCCGCAGACCCTGTTCGCGTTGCAGTTGCAGACGGCGGTTGGCGATGTCCTTGGCCTCTTTTTCGTCTTTGGTCACGTTGAACGTGTCGCCGGCCTGCGGCGCGCCGTTCAAGCCGAGCAACAGCACCGGCGTGGAAGGGCCGGCCTTCTTGACGGGCTGGTTACGCTCGTTGTACATGGCCTTGACACGGCCGCAGGTCGCCCCCGCGATAATCGGGTCGCCCACCGAAACGCTGCCGTCCTGAACGAGAATCTTGGCCACATAGCCGCGGCCCTTGTCCAACGACGATTCCACGACCGTACCCTTGGCGCGCCGCCGCGGGTTGGCCTTCAGGTCGAGCATCTCGGCTTCCAGCAACACCTTCTCCAACAGGCTGTCCACATTAAGCCCCTTCTTGGCCGAGATGTCCTGGCTTTGGTATTTGCCGCCCCACTCCTCTACGAGCAGGTTCATGTCGGCCAACTCCGTCTTGATTTTGTCGGGGTCGGCCTGCGGCTTGTCTATTTTGTTAATCGCGAAGACGATGGGGACGCCGGCCGCCTGCGCGTGGTTGATGGCTTCCACCGTCTGCGGCATCACCTTGTCGTCGGCCGCCACCACGATAATCGCGATGTCGGTGATTTTGGCACCGCGGGCACGCATGGCCGTAAAGGCTTCGTGACCCGGGGTATCGAGGAACGTGATGCGCTTGCCGTTCTCCAACTGTACCTCGTAGGCACCGATGTGCTGCGTGATACCGCCGGCCTCGCCCGCGATGACGTTCGATTTGCGGATGTAGTCGAGCAAGGACGTCTTACCGTGGTCAACGTGACCCATGACCGTGACAATCGGCGTGCGCGGCTCTTCTTCGCCCACCGCGTCGTCATCGTCCTGATGTTCGAGCTCGTCCAGCACCTCGGCATCGACGAACTCGACGGTATAGCCGTATTCTTCGGCCAAAAGCGAAATCGGGTCGGCCGTCAGACGCTGGTTGATGGAGACGAACAGCCCCAACGACATACAGGTGGAGATGATATCGGTAACCGGCACGTTCATCATCGTGGCCAACTCGTTTACCGTCACGAATTCGGTCACTTTCAGCACGCGCTGTTCCTGCATCATCCTTTCCTGTTCCTCCTCCATGTGCTGGCTGATGGTATGCCGTTTCTCGCGGCGGTGCTTGGAGGTCTTGGACTTGCCCAGCGGCGAAAGACGCGCCAACGTGTCTTTCAGCGTCTTTTCCACTTCTTGTTCGTTGATCTGGACGTGGGCGTTCTTGTTGTTCTTTTTCTTCTTGTTCTTGCCGGGGGCGTTGTTGTTGCCGCCAACGTTCATACTGCCGCCCGGACGGTTCATGCCGCCCATGACGGTGTTGCCCGTGGGCTTTTCGCCCACCCGCTGGCGTTTTTTCTTGCCGCCGTTGCCGCCGTCACGGGACGAGGCCACGGGCTTGGGACGGCGCTCGAACTGGCCGAGGTCGATTTTCTCGCCCGTCAGACGCGGGCCGGTCAGCGTCACCTTGGCCGTGGGGATGAAGTTGTCGGGCTTGGTGTCGGGGGCCGGCGCGCCGGGGGCCGCGGCTTCCGCCGGGGCGGTTTCCATAGCGGCGGGCGCTGCCGTCTCGACCCGGGCGGGCGCTTCCGCCGAGGTCTCAGCCACCGGCGCGGCGGGTTTCCCGCCGTCGGCCGCCGTCTCCGCGGCGCGTTCCGCATTCTCCGCCGCCCGCTCTTTCCGGCGTTTGGCCGAAAGTTCGCTCAAATCTATCTTGCCAACCACCCTCAACGTGCTGCCGGCGGGTTTCTCCTCTACCGGGCGCGGTTCGACGGCGGCCGCGCCGGCCCCCGCCTCCACGGTCGGTTCGGCTTCCGCCACCGTCTTTTCAGGCTCCGGCTCAGGCGCCGGTTCCGCCACCGCTTCCACTTCGGCTTCCGCCTCCGCCTTGGCGGCCTTGGCCGTTTTGGCAGCCGTTGTCTTGGCGGCCGTCTCTTTCTTCTTCGTGGCCGTTTTCTTGACCGTTTTAGCCGTTTCTTCCGGCGTTTCGGCTTCTTCCGCCTCCGCTGCGGGCGCGGCTTCCGCCACGGGTTCCGCTACCGGTTCGGCCGCGGCCTTGCGCGACGTCTTCTTGGCGGGCTTTTCGGCGGCTTCCGCCGGGGCGTCCGCCTTCGGTTCCGCCTTGGCTTTGGTGGTCTTCGCCTTCTTGGCCGGGCCTTCCAACGAAACCTTCTTGATGCGGAGTTCCTCGTCTTCGGGCTCCGCCGTCGGTTCCGCCTCGGGCGAGGCGTTCTTCACGTCTTCCACCGTAATCGGCGCTTTCTTCTTGCCAAGCCCCAGGTCGATGTTCTCGGCTTCCTGGCGGACCGCCTTGTCGCTCTGGTATTCCTTGGCCAAAAGGGCATACTGTTCCGCGGTAAGTTTGGAATTCGGGTTAGAGTCTATTTCATGACCCTTCTTCCCCAGGAATTCGATGACGGTCTGTACGCCTATGTTGAATTCCTTGGCGGCTTTGGAAAGCCTTACAGCGGTTTTTGTTTCTTCTGCCATAAATTCTATTGTGCTTTAAATCGCTTATTTCTCGTTTGGCGACCGCTTCGCCGATGCCTGCGCGCCGGCCGGGCGGGTCACACCCGATGCGTCCGTGCGCTTATTCCTCGAATTCGGCGCGCAGAATCTGCAACACCTCCGCCACCGTCTCTTCTTCCAAGTCGGTGCGTTTTACGAGCTCTTCCTGGCCGATGTTCAGCGCGTCTTTGGCCGTGTCGCAGCCGATGGCCTTGAGCTGGTCGATAATCCACTGTTCGATTTCATCGCTGAATTCCTGCAGATCCACATCGTCTTCCACGCCGTCGGCCTCGCGGTAAACGTCTATCTCGTATTCCGACAACCGGCCGGCCAACTTGATGTTGCTGCCGCCCTTGCCGATGGCCAACGACACTTGGTCGGCTTTCATATATACTTCAGCGCGTTTCTCTTCCTCGTGAATCGTAATCGACGAAACACGGGCCGGACTCAGCGCACGCGTAATCAGCAGTTCGGGGTTCTGCGTCCAGTTGATGACGTCGATGTTCTCGTTGCGCAGCTCCCGCACGATGCCGTGGATACGCGAACCCTTCATGCCGACGCAGGCGCCTACCGGGTCGATGCGGTCGTCGTAGGATTCCACGGCCACCTTGGCGCGTTCGCCCGGTTCACGCACGATGCGCTTAATCGTAATCAGGCCGTCGAACACCTCGGGCACCTCCTGTTCGAACAGACGTTCGAGGAACACCGGACTCGTGCGCGAAAGGATGACCACCGGCACGTTGTTGCGCACGTCCACTTTCAGCACCACGGCGCGCAACGTATCGCCCTTGCGGTAGAAGTCGGCCGGAATCTGTTCGCTCTTGGGCAACACGAGCTCGATGCCGTTGTCGTCCAACAGCAACGTCTCTTTCTTCCAAATCTGGTAAACCTCGCCCGTGATGATGTCGCCGATGCGTTCCTTATACCGTTTGTAGATGATATTGTTCTCGTATTCCTGAATCTTGGAAACCAACGTCTGACGGATGTTGAGAATCTCGCGGCGGCCGAAGTCCTTGAGGAAAATCTGCTGCGACACCTCTTCGCCCACTTCAAAGTCCGGTTCAATCTTGATGGCGTCCGAATAGCGGATCTGCAACGTATCGTCCGTAAATTCGGCATCATCCACAATCGTCAGGTTACGCCAGATTTCCAAGTCGCCCTTGTCGATGTTGACGATAATGTCGATATTCTCGTCCGAGCCGTACTTCTTCAGCAAAGTACTTTTGAAAACTTCTTCCAAAATACGCATCATCGTTTCCCTGTCTATGCTCTTGAGATCCTTGAACTCAGAGAAACTATCCACCAGATTGATGTTTTCGTTTGCCATTGTCGTTTTTGCTTTGTAGTTTTATTTTGTATATATTTATTTCAAAACACGATTTCTATGCGCGCCTCCTTGACCTGACCGTAAGCGAAATAGCGGTCGGGGTTCTCTTCGGCTTCGGGCGCGGCGGCCTTTTTCCGGCGGCCTTTCGGCGCGTCGCAGTGCAACGTCAGCCCTTCGTCGTCGGCCGACACGACCGTACCCTTCCACGTGTTGTCGTCGCGGTCTATCAGCTTGAGCCGACGGCCAATGTTCTTCTTGTATTGACGCGCCTTTTTGAGCGGACGGTCCAGCCCCGCCGACGAGACCTCTATCTCGAAGTCCTCCTTGTCGCGGTCCAACCCGCCCTCGATATGACGGCTCACCGGCACGCAGTCCTCTATCGAAACGCCCGTTTCGGCATCGATGAACACGTGGATGACATTGCGCGGCGAAACGATGGTGTCCACCTCGAACAGGTCGGCCGCCGCGCCCGCCGCCGCCCGCGCTTCGTTGCGCAAGGCCAGGGCCTCTTCCAGCAAAGTATGAATCGTTTCTTTGTTCATAAGCAACAAAAAAGGGGCTGCACGCCCCCTCACATCTCTTTAACCTTAAATCCTCCGCCTCATCCGTCCTATGGCGTGCCGCCAAATAACGCCACAAAGATACATTATTTATACCGCTTTTCCAAATTACGGCGCAAATATGTAATTTTGCGTCATCATGAACCTCATCGGAATGTATAAGAAGACGTTGGTTTCGCTGCTTTTGGGTGCGGCGGCCGCGGTGACGGCGCCGGCCTTGCATGCGGCGGAAGGCAAGCGCGCCAAGCCGGCACGCGACCGGCAGTCGGAGCACACGGTTTCGGCGGGCTGGATGCAGACGCGCGTCTATAATGAGTATATAGGCCCGCTGACCTACGAGGGGCCGCAGTTCGGCCTGCTCTACGACGGCCGCCGCGCGATGCGGCCGAAAAACCTGTTTCAGGAATGGCGCATCCAGGGTGAAATCGGCGGCCTTTTGAACCCGTCCAAGACGCGCGAACAGACGGGCGTCCACGTGTTGACGCACTGGGGCGTCCATACGCCGGTGTTTCAGGCGGCGGGCTTCGACATCCGCGTGGGCGGCCTCTTGCAGTGGGACGGCCGCATCTTCTACCAGCCAGCCTACGGCAACAGCTTCATGCAGGTGGCCACGCAGCTGCAACTGACGGCCAACGTCCACGCGGGCTATGAATTTCTGATTAAGACGTTCCCCATCCGCCTGCACTACCGCCTCGCCCTGCCGGTTATAGGCGTCGGCTTCGCGCCCGACTTCGGGCACTCGTATTACGAGCTGGCGGACGTGCCGGGCGAAATCGGGCGGCAATTAATCGCCACGGGCCTGCACAACGTGTGGAACCTGCAAAATGAATTCAGCGTGGACTTCGTGTTCAAGCCCTGCGTGCTGCGGCTCTCGTATGTGGGCTACTCGCTTTGGAGTCAGTATAAAGGCGTCGCACAGGAATGGCATAGCCACGGCGTTCAGCTTGGCTTTGTGGTGCGGATGCAAAATGTAAGCGGACGATGAAAAGGATAAAGGGGACGGGCGTCGCGCTGATGGTGGCGGCGCTGTGGCTCACGGCCTGCCACAAATTGGAAGGCGAATACAACGACGCGCGCTACAACTACGACGTGCTGTGGCGGACGTTGGACGAGCGCTATTGCTTCTTCACGTATAAAGATATCGACTGGGACAGCCTCTACGACGTGCATCTGCGGCAACTCTACCGCGCGCGGACGTCGGACGACGTGTTCAAGACGTATTGCGACCTGATGGCCAACCTGCGCGACGGCCATGTCAACCTCTACGCGGCGGGCGACGTGGGACGTTATTGGAAATGGTACACCGACTACCCGCGCAATTTCTCGGAAGAGGTAGTGGAGCGTTATTACCTCGGCGACGACTACCGCATCGCCTCGTCGTTCTCCTACACGGTGTTGCGGCCGGAGGACGACCGTAAAATCGGCTACGTGCGCTACGGCAGCTTCTCGGGCGGCTTCGGGGAAGGCAACTTAGCGAGTATGTTCAAGTATCTGGAACCGTGCCACGGCCTGATTCTCGACGTGCGCGACAACGGCGGCGGCAACCTGGACTATGCGGAATTTTTGGCGGAACACTTTACGGACGGAAAAGTCCTCTACGGCTATATCTGTCACAAGACGGGACGCGGCCACGACGATTTCTCGACGCCGCAGCCCCGCTACCTGGAGCCGGGCGACATCAGCCGCTGGCGCAAGCCGGTGGTCGTGCTCACGAACCGCCACTGTTACAGCGCCACCAATACGTTCGCGAGCATGATGCAGGTGTTGCCGGACGTGACGGTGATGGGCGACTCGACGGGCGGAGGCGGCGGCCTGCCGTTCAACTCGGAGCTGCCCTGCGGCTGGACGTTCCGCTTCTCGGCCGCGCCCATGCTGAACGCCGCCGGCGAACAGATTGAGAACGGCGTGGCACCGGACGTCTTCTGTCAGATGGATACGGTGGCCCTGCGCCAAGGCATCGACAGCATGATCGAGGCCGCCGCCGACTACCTGCAGGGGATGGAATAACAAGCGACATCAGCCATGCAAAAGCAACAGCGCATAAGCGACCTTATGAAAAAAGACCGGATTGACACGATGGTCATTTGGGGCCTCGTCATCATTTTGGCGTTGATTCCGTTTTTCCGCGTCGGCTTCACGACCGGCGATGACTTGGAATATTACCTCACCGGCTTGCAAGGCTTCCGTTATTGGCTGACGGATGCCGATTTCTACGCCAAAAGCCAAGGCCGTTTCTTTTTTTATCTGAAACCCCTCGGGAATATCCCTTATTTGATTGACAACTTCTATTTTACAAGGTTCGTTCAATATCTTTCCCTCTTGGCGTCGTATGGATTTTTCGCCTATTTCATCTTCAAGGTTTTCAAATCGCGCAACCTGAGCCTTATCTTGTTACTGATGCTTATCGCTTGGATGCAGGTCACCTTCAACCACCATATCCCCACCATATCCCATCCTTTCGTTTTTTCTTTCTCTTTCATATTGTGTATATCGGCCTGCCTGTCGTTTATCCGCTACACGGAAACCGCACGTTACGGTTTGGTTATCCGGAGTGCCGCCCTTTTCTTTATCGCAGCCTTGTTTTATGAAAATTACCTGCTCCTTTTAGGTTTTTTCGGATTATATATACTTATACGGAATATCCGGAAACATTCGTTTGCCGGCGCATTCAAGTCCAAACAACTCTATAAGGAAATATGCCCTTTCATGGCAAGCGGCCTGCTCTTTGTCATCATCTACTATGCCTTTCAATTATTCTATGGCACGCAATACCGTGGCAATGCGATGCCCGACCATTTCAGCTTTTCCCATTTCTGCCAAATCCTGTGGCATTGCACGACCATCGTGATTCCGGCCATGAACTTTAGAATGGAGCAATGGACAATGGCTTTCAACAGTCCGCTTTTAGGCGGTTATACGCCCGGTCTGATTTTTGCCTTGACCCACGCGCCGGTTTACGTATATATATTTGCCGTTTTGTCCTGCCTGCTTTTTGCCAACTACCTCAAACCCGACACCGCCATTCCCGGTCGCAAGATAGTCAACGGTATTATTGTGGCCGTCCTGTTGTCTTTTTTCGTCCATACGCTCATCGGGATAGCGGAAAAATACAATTCCGAATACTACAGCTGGATGCGTGGTTATATAACCAGTTACTACGCACTGTTCGGCATAACGCTTGCCTTGGCGTTGGGTCTGTTCGGAACCGTACAATGGGGGCGGAAACATAAACGGCTTTATCCCGTCATTTATGGCGGTGCCATTGGCCTGATGTTCTGCACCGTGGTGCTGACCGGCTATGCTAACGACCACATCAGCCGCGAATGGCAGCGGAGTCAGAACCGTTTCGCCGTGCTGAACGAATTGGCCAAATCGGATTATTTCAAAAACATTCCGGATGGCGCTATCCTGTATGGACCGGATTTGCAATACTCTTTAAACTGGGGTATCCACATCAACCGCCAACCGTATATCATCGGCCGGTATTTCAACGTCATAAGCGGGAAAAACTATTTCTATGAAACGACGCCCGATGAATTATACGCCACGGCGGAAGCGCATCCGGACGCACCGGTATTCTGTCTGAACACCGGCGAAACCGTCAAGGCCTGCGAAATCATGCTGGTGTTTTCCAACGTAGGGAAAGCCGGAGATTTACAACGGAAACCGGTTGAATCATGGCGGGCTGAATCGGCGGACATCTTCTATTATTCCCCGACCAAAGACTATGAGCTGTTTTATACGTGTGACCGCGACGGGACGATTATACGCGACGGTTGCGATACCATCGGCCCCGTGGCCGGCCTGAACCGCCTGCGCTGCAAGCAACCTGTCCGCCGCCGTAACCTGACGCAGGTTTCGCTGACTTCCGACGGGCCCATCTTCAGACCGGACGGATTCAACATTTCCGACATGATAAAATGAAAAAAGCCCGCAGACCATGATGGTTGCGGGCTTCCTGTACTCCATAGGAGAATCGAACTCCTATTTGCAGAATGAGAATCTGCTGTCCTAACCGTTAGACGAATGGAGCGTTCTCTTTTCCGTTTGAGGACGCAAAATTAGTAATTTTTCGGCAATCCTGCAAGGACTGGGTAAAATTAGAGAAATATCTGTAAATTTGCAGTTGTTGTGTATTCGTAACGTTTTTGACGCATGAAAAATATTCGGAATTTCTGCATCATCGCCCATATCGACCACGGGAAAAGCACGCTGGCGGACCGTCTGCTGGAATATACCGGCGCCGTGAGCCAACGCGACCTGCAGGCGCAGGTGCTGGACGACATGGATTTGGAACGGGAGCGCGGCATCACGATTAAGAGCCACGCCATCCAGATGCGGTATAAATACGGGGGCGAAGAATATATCCTCAACCTGATTGACACGCCGGGGCACGTGGACTTCTCTTACGAGGTGTCGCGCTCCATCGCGGCCTGCGAGGGCGCCTTGCTGATCGTGGACGCCACGCAGGGCATCCAGGCGCAGACGATTTCCAACCTCTACTTAGCGCTGGAGAACAATTTGGAGATTATTCCGGTGCTCAACAAGATGGATCTCGACAACATCATGCCGGAGGAGGTCAAAGACCAGATTTCGGACTTGGTGGGCTGCCCGCACGAGGACATCATCGCGGCCAGCGGCAAGACCGGCATGGGCGTGGAGGAAATTTTGGAAGCCATCATCAAGCGGATTCCGGCGCCGAAGGGAGATGCGGAACAGCCGTTGCAGGCGTTGATTTTCGACTCGGTGTTCAACCCGTTCCGCGGCATCATCTCGTACTTCCGCATCATGAACGGCGGCATGAAGAAAGGCGACAAGGTCAAGTTCTTCCATACGGGCAAGGAATACGTGGCCGACGAAATCGGCGTGCTGGGCTTCAAGCCCATCCCCACGGACAGCCTGTCGGCGGGCAATGTGGGCTATATCATTTCGGGCATCAAGACGTCGGCCGAAGTCAAGGTGGGCGATACGATCACGCACGTGGAACGCCCCTGCGACAAGGCCGTGGAGGGCTTCGAGAACGTGAAGCCGATGGTGTTCGCCGGCGTTTATCCGGTAACGCCCGACGACTACGAGGAACTGCGGGCGTCGATAGAGAAACTGCAGCTCAACGACGCGTCGCTGACGTTCGAACCCGAATCGTCGGTGGCCTTGGGCTTCGGCTTCCGCTGCGGCTTTTTGGGGTTGCTGCACATGGAGATCATCCAGGAACGTCTTGAACGCGAGTTTAATATGGACGTCATCACGACGGTGCCCAACGTGCCGTATAAGGTGACGACGACCAAGGGCGAGGTGCTCGACATCTACAACCCGTCCGGCCTGCCCGCCCCCAACTATGTGGACCATATCGACGAGCCGTATATACACGCGCAGATTATCACGAAGGCCGACTACGTGGGGCCGATTATCAAACTTTGCATCGACAAGCGCGGCACGCTGCTCAACCAGGTGTATCTGACCACCGACCGCACGGAGTTGAGTTTCGAGATGCCGCTGTCGGAAATCGTCTTCGACTTTTACGACCGCCTCAAAAGCATCTCGCGCGGCTATGCGTCGTTCGACTACTATCCGAGCGGCTTCAAGCCGTCCAAACTCGTCAAGCTGGAGATTCTGCTCAACGGCGACACGGTGGACGCGCTCTCGACGCTGATCCACGCCGACAACGCCTATGCGTTCGGGCGGCGGATGTGCGAGAAACTCAAGGAGTTGATTCCGCGCCAACAGTTCGACATCGCCATCCAGGCGGCCATCGGCGCCAAAATCATCGCGCGGGAGACCGTGAAGGCGGTGCGCAAGGACGTGACGGCCAAATGCTACGGCGGCGACATCACGCGTAAGCGCAAGCTGTTGGAGAAGCAGAAAGAGGGCAAGAAGCGGATGCGTCAGGTGGGCAACGTGGAGGTGCCGCAGTCGGCCTTCCTCGCGGTGCTCAAACTGGACTAATATATACCATTCATGAAAGATACGCTGCCTTTCGTAGAGCGGGATCCGTGGCTGTGGCCCGTGGCCGGCCGCATTGAGAAACGGCACGCCGACTATCTGCGCACCAAGGCGTGGATAGAGGCGGAGTACGGCTCGCTGTACGACTTTGCGGGAGCGCATCTGTATTACGGGCTGCATCCTGCCGCGGCCGTCGGTGCGGACGGCCGTCCGCACGGGTGGGTGTTCCGCGAATGGCTGCCGAACGCCAAAGACGTGTTCCTGACGGGCGATTTCAACGGCTGGGATTATACCTCCCACCCGCTCCGCAAGGTTTGCGGAGCCGACGGCCGCTGGCACGGCGACTGGGAAATCCGCCTCGACAAGCCCGACGACGCCTGCACGCGGCGGCTCACGCACGGTTCACGCTACAAGATTTACGTACACGGCGCAGACGGCAGTTGGCACCTGCGCCTGCCCGCCTACACGTTCTACACCGAACAAGACCCCGACACCAAGGAATTCAAGGCCAAGGTGTGGGCGCCCGACAGTCCGTGCAAGGTGCGCGCGAATGAAAGAAACGACGCGCCTTTCAGCCCGCTCATCTACGAGGCCCACATCGGCATGGCGCAAGAGAAAGAGGGCGTGGGCACGTTCCGCGAATTTACCGAAAACGTGTTGCCGCGCATACGCGAGGACGGCTACAACACGGTGCAGCTTATGGGCATCGCCGAACACCCGTATTACGGCAGCTTCGGCTATCATGTGTCCAACTTCTTCGCGCCCTCGTCCCGCTTCGGCACGCCCGACGACCTGCGCGCGCTGATTAGCGCCGCCCACGATATGGGGTTGACCGTGCTGATGGACATCGTGCACGCCCACTTCGTCTCCAACCTCAACGAAGGGCTTTGGGCCTTGGACGGCTCGCCCGACCTTTACAACTACCCCGAACCCAACGGCACGCACCCCTACTGGGGCTCCAAGATGTTCGCGTTCAACAAGAACGAGGTGCGGCGCTTCCTGCTCTCCAACCTGCGCTACTGGGTGGAGACGTTCGGCTTCGACGGCTTCCGCTTCGACGGCGTGACGGCCATGGTTTACTTCCACCGCGGCTATACGGATCACTTCGGCACCTATCAGAACTATTTCGGCGACCAAGTGGACGAAGACGCGCTGATTTACCTGCGGCTGGCCAACGACCTGCTGCGGGAACTGTGGGAACGGCGGGCCGCCCCGCGCCCGCTGCTTTCGGTGGCCGAGGAGGTGAGCGGGATGCCGGGCATGACCGCGCCCTGCGCCGAGGGCGGCATGGGCTTCGACTACCGGCTGTCGATGGGCATCCCCGACTTTTGGATCAAACTGCTCAAGGAACGGCAGGACGAGGACTGGGTGATGCGGGAGATTTGGCACGTGCTCAACGACCGGCTGCCCAACGTGCCGCAGATTGCCTACTGCGAGAGCCACGACCAGGCGCTGGTGGGCGACCAGACGCTGGCGTTCCGCCTTATGGGGGCGCATATGTACACGGACATGGGCGTGGATTCGCATTCGCCCGTGGTGGAGCGCGGCATGGCGCTGCACAAGATGATCCGCCTCATCAGCCTGTTTGCGGGCAGCGGGGGCGGCGGCTACCTCGACTTCATGGGCAACGAGTTCGGCCATCCCGAATGGATTGACTTTCCGCGGGAGGGCAACGGCTGGAGCTATCACTACGCGCGGCGGCAGTGGTCGCTCTCCGACCGCGCCGACCTGCGGTATAAGTTCCTGTTGGCGTTCGACCGCGCCATGATTGCGCTGGCGCGTGAAACCGACCTCCGCACGATGGGGTTCGCCCGCCTGCTGTGCATAGACGAACAGGCCAAAATCCTCGCGTTCGACCTCCGCGACGGACAGTATATATTTGCGTTCAACTGGCACGTCTCCGACAGCCGGCCCGACTACCGCCTGCCCGTCTATCACCCGGGCCGCTACCGGCTCTGCCTCTCGTCCGACGACGCGGCTTTCGGCGGCTTCGGGCGCACGGACGCCGCCACGCGTTATTTCTCGCAGCCTTACGCCGGCGAGCGGGCGCAGACCGCCCAATACCTGCCGGTCTATCTCGTCAACCGCGCCGCCCAAGTGTGGGTACGGGAGGATTAGTACCGTCCGCGCATTTATCTTTTTCACAAGTTTTTCGTATATTTGTGCCTTTCGCACGCACGTCCCGCGCGTATGCGCGTACACGCAAGGCGGCGAACCACTTGACACAATACGCTATGAAATCTTACCGTTTACAGAACAACCTGATCGGCTGGTTCGTATGGATCATCGCCACGATTGTTTTCGTCTCCACCGCCGAACGCAGCGGCAGCTGGTGGGACTGCGGCGAGTATATCGCCACCTCGACCAAACTCATGGTCGGCCACCCGCCCGGAGCCCCCACGTTCCAGCTGTTGGGCGCCATCGCGGCCCTGTTCGTGGGGCGTGACCCGGCGCAGATGGGCCATGCGGTCAACATCCTGTCGGCGCTGTGCAGCAGCTTCACGATTCTGTTCCTGTTCTGGACCGTCACGATGATTGCCAAGATGCTGCTCTTGACGGTGTACCGCACCAAGGACGCGGCCTTCGCCGGCATCGCGCCCAAGACGTTCGAGCCGACGGCGCTGGCCCGCATCCTGATTTTCGGCGCGGGCATCGTGGGCGCACTCGCCTATACGTTCTCCGACTCGTTTTGGTTCTCGGCCGTGGAGGGCGAAGTGTACGCCATGTCGTCGTTCTTTACGGCCATCACGTTTTGGGCCATCCTCAAATGGGAAAGCCACGCCGACGAACCGCACCACCTGCGCTGGATCATCTTCATCGCGTTCCTCATCGGCCTGGCCATCGGCGTGCACTTGCTGAACCTGCTGGTCATCCCGGCCATGGTCTTCACGATTTACTACCGCAAGTTCGACGCCACGAAAAAAGGCTTTTGGTACGCGCTGCTGCTCTCGGTGGTGCTGCTGGCGGGCATCCTGTGGGGCATCGTGCCCTGGACGGTCAAACTGGCGGGCTATACGGAACTCTTTTTCGTGAACACGCTGCGGCTGCCGTTCAACTCCGGCACGTTCTTCTACCTCGCCGCCCTCGTGGGCTTGCTCGTATGGGGGCTCGTCTATTCGACGCGCAAACAGAAGGTGTTGCTCAACACGGCCCTGCTCTGCCTGAGCTTCATGCTCATCGGCTACTCCACGTTCATCACGCTGGTGGTGCGCGCCAACGCCGACGTGCCCATCAACCAGGGCGAGAACAAGGACGCCATCAGCCTGCTGGCCTATCTGAACCGCGACCAATACGGCTCCACGCCCCTGTTCTACGGCCAGTATTTCAACGCGCCCGTCCGCGCCGTGGAGTCGAAGAACCCGCAATACAAGCGTGACGAGGAAAGCCACCGCTACGTGCAGGCCGGCTATTCGTCGCAGAAAATCACCTACGACCCGGCCTTCTGCGGGCTGTTCCCGCGTATGTGGTCGTCGATGGAATCGGGCGGCCGGCCCTGCGTGACGTACAACAAGATTTGGAGCGGCTGCAAGGGCGACAAGCGGCCCACCTTGGGCGAGAACATCCGCTTCTTCGTGCGCTATCAGCTCAACTGGATGTATTTCCGCTACTTCATGTGGAACTTCGTGGGGCGGCAGAACGACCTCATGGGGCGTTGCTACAACCCCGACGGCAGCCGCGACGTGTTCCAGGGCAACTGGATTTCGGGCATCGGCTTCATCGACGAGATGCGGTTGGGGCCGCAGAAGAACCTGCCCGACTATCTGGCCAAGAACCCGGCGCGCAACACGTTCTTTTTCCTGCCGCTGCTCTTGGGCTTGGCCGGCCTTTGGTTCCAATACCGGCACGACCGCCGCAACTGCTTCGTCGTATTCCTGCTGTTCTTCATGACGGGCATCGCGATTGCGATTTATCTGAACCAGCCTTCGACCGAACCGCGTGAACGGGATTACGCCTTCGCCGGCTCGTTCTATGCGTTTGCGATATGGATTGGCCTGGGCGTGACGGCCTTGGGCTACTGGCTCGCGCAACGCCTCAAACAACCGGCCGCACGCTGCGCGGTGGCCGCCGGCGTGACGGTGCTCTGCCTCGTGGCCGTGCCGGGCGTGATGGCGCAACAGGGCTGGGACGACCACAACCGCGGCCAACAGACGGCCGCCCGCGACTTCGCCCGCAATATGCTGGAGAGTTGCGAACCCAACGCCGTGCTGATTTGCGACGGCGACAACGACACGTTCCCGCTCTGGTACTGCCAGCAGGTGGAGGGCATCCGCACCGACGTGCGCGTCATCAACAGTATGCTGGCGCACAGCTCGTGGCTCATCCAGCCGCTGTACCGCCAGGCTTACGAGTCGGCGCCGCTCAAATTCTCGCTGCCGCACGAAGCCTACGAATCGGGCACGAACGACGCCGTGTTCGTACAAGACCAGCTGCAAGCCGCCTACCCGTTGCAGAGCCTGCTGAAATTCGTGGCCAACCCCGACCGCAACACGCAGGTGCGCGCCATGAGCGGCGAATGGTATAACTACATCCCGACCAAGACCGTCTTTATCGAAAAGCCCGACAGCGCGTATTTGGCCGCCACCGGCCTCTATACGGCGGAACAGATCGCGGCCATCCCCGACCGGCTGACCTGGCGGTTGGATAAAGACAACCTGACGAAATCGAACCTCGTCATCCTCGACATCGTGGCCAACAACCTGTGGGACCGCCCGATTTACTGCACGAGCCCCTACGCGCACCAGTCCTACCTGCCGCTGGGTCAGGCGCAGATGGAAGGCACGCTCTACCGTTGGGTGCCCTATACGAACCACCGCACGAAAACGGTGTCGGGCGAGCGGCTCAACGGCATCGCCACCGACCGCAGCAACCGCCTGCTCGTGGAGACCTTCGACTGGGGCTCCATCCCGGAAGACCTGGCCTTGGATCCCGAAACGCGCACGTGGAGCCGTCAGGCGCGGCAGCAATACAGCCTCGTGGCCTCCGCCCTGGCGCAGGAGGGCCGCATGACCGACGCCGTGGCGGCCTTGGACAAGGGGTTGGCCTTTTTCCCGGATTCGGTGCTCGGCTTCGACACCGACATGGTGCGCTACCTCTCGCTTTACTTCGCGTTCGGCGAGACCGAAAAGGCCGAAGCCCTCGGACAGCGGCTACTGGAGATTTTCGACGGGCGGCTGCGCTATGTGGAATCCTTCCCGCCGCGTTTCCACCGCAGCGTGGAAGCCGAAAAGCAGGAATGCCTGCAAATGATTGGATATATACGTGACTACGCGAACGCCTATCATGCGCCGGCGCTGGCCAACTCGGCCGACCGCCTGCTCTCCATGCGGTAAGCGAAGCCCCCTCAAACCTGAAGACTTAACAAACAGAACTCATGAAGCGTTATCAAACCTGGAACAACCTGTTGGGCTGGCTCGTCTGCGCCATCGCCTGCACGGTGTTCATCAGCACGGCCGAACGGACCACCTCGTGGTGGGACTGCGGCGAATATATCTCCACGGCCGCCAAACTCATGGTCGGCCACCCGCCCGGAGCCCCCACGTTCCAGATTTTGGGCTGCATCGCCAATATCTTCACGTTCGGCGACGTGACGCGGACGGCCTTTGCCGTCAACATCCTGTCGGCGCTGTGCAGCGGCTTCACGATCCTGTTCCTGTTTTGGACCGTCACGATGCTCGGCAAGAAACTCTGCTGGGCCGTGGGGCAGCAGAAAGAAGCCGGTTCGCAGACGCGCACGATGCCGTCCGACTTTAAGCCGAACCTTTTGCAGAGCCTGATGATTTTCGCCGCCGGCGCCGTGGGCGCGCTCGCCTATACGTTCACCGACTCGTTTTGGTTCTCGGCGGTCGAGGGCGAAGTGTACGCCATGTCGTCGTTCTTTACGGCCATCACGTTTTGGGCCATCCTCAAATGGGAAAGCCACGCCGACGAACCGCACCACCTGCGCTGGATCATCTTCATCGCGTTCCTCATCGGCCTGGCCATCGGCGTGCACCTGCTGAACCTGCTCGTCATCCCGGCCTGCGTATTCATCGTCTATTACAAGAAATTCGAGCCGTCGCGCAAGGGCTTCTGGTACTCGCTCCTGCTTTCGGTGGTGCTCTTGGCGGGCATCCTGTGGGGCATCGTGCCCTGGACGGTCAAATTGGCCGGTTACTTCGAGCTCTTTTTCGTGAACGTGCTGCGCTTGCCGTTCCATTCCGGCACCGTGTTCTATTTCCTCGCGCTGGCGGGCGGCCTGATTTTCGGCCTGTCCTACGCCTACCGCCGCAACAAGGTGGTGCTGCACACGGCCCTGCTCTGCCTCTCGTTCCTGCTCATCGGCTACTCCACGTTCCTGACGCTCGTCATCCGTTCCAACGCCAACGTGCCGCTCAACGAGAACGAGCCCAAGGACGCGCTGAGCCTGCTGGCCTACCTCAACCGCGAACAGTACGGCAGCCGCCCGCTGTTCTACGGCCAGTACTACAACGCACGCATCATCGACATCAAGGACGTTTCGACCAAGTATGTCCGCAATACGGAGACCAAACGCTACGAGAAGGCCGGCTCGAACGTCAAATACGTGTACGACCCCGCGCACTGCGGCCTGTTCCCGCGTATGTATTCGAACGGTGACAGCGGCGGCCACAATCATATCAAGTATTACAAATTCTGGAGCGGCACGACGGCCGACAACGGCACGCCCAAGCCCACGATGGGCGAGAACCTCCGCTTCTACTTCCGCTACCACCTCAACTGGATGTATTTCCGCTATTTCATGTGGAACTTCGCCGGACGGCAGAACAACATCCAAGGCTTGGGCTACAACGAGGACGGCAGCCGCGACATCTTCCACGGCAACTGGATTTCGGGCATCAAGTTCTTGGATGAGATGCGGCTCGGCCCGCAGGACAACCTGCCCGACTACTTGGCCAACAACCACGCCCGCAATAAGTTCTACCTTTTGCCGCTGCTCTTAGGCCTGGCCGGTCTGTTCTTCCAGTACCGCGCCCACCGCCGCGACTGCTTCGTCGTGTTCCTGCTCTTTTTCATGACGGGCCTGGCGATTGTGACCTATCTGAACGAACCTTCGACGGAGCCGCGTGAGCGGGATTACGCCTACGCCGGCTCGTTCTACGCCTATGCCGTATGGATTGGCTTGGGCGTCGTGGCCTTGAGCGAATGGCTGATGAAGCTCCTCAAAAAGCCCAACGTGGCCGTGCCGCTTGGCGTGGGCCTGCTCTGCCTCGTGGCCGTGCCCGGCATCATGGCCAAGGAGGGTTGGGACGACCACGACCGCTCGCACCGCACGGCGGCCTATGACTTTGCCAAGAACGCGCTCCTCTCGTGCGAGGACGAAGGCGTGGTAATTGCCAACGGCGACAACGACACCTTCCCCGTATGGTACTGTCAGGAGGTGGAGGGCGTTAAAAACAGCGTCCGCATCATCAACAGCGCGTTGGCCAACAGCTTCTGGCACGTCCAGCCGCTGTTCCGTCAGGTCTATGCGTCCAAGCCGCTGAACTTCATCCTGTCGTTCGACCAATACGGCCAGGGCGTCAACGACTACGCCTACCTGCAGAACGGCCCCGAAAACAAATCGGTGGAACTGGCCTCCTGTCTGCGTTACATGGCCAATAACCCGCGGGCGCAGGTGCTGACGCGCGACGGCGAGAAGATTTCGGTCTTCCCCACGCGCAACGTCAAGCTGACGGTGCCCATCGAGAAGATGCTCTCCGAGGGCCGGCTGACCGAAGACCAGGCCGCCCGCTGCCTGCCCGAAATCAGCTGGCAGATTCAGAAGACCGACGCGCTCTACCGCGTGGACATCGCGTTGCTCGACATCATGGCCTCCAACTTCGCGAGCCGCCCGCTCTACTTCATGAGCGCGGGCGCGCAGGGCAACGTGCTGCCGCTGCCGCACTTGGCGCAGCTGGAAGGCAACGTCTACCGCCTGGTGCCGTATCTGAACGAGAA
The DNA here is from genome assembly GCA_947174375.1 of uncultured Bacteroidales bacterium. Taxonomy (GTDB): domain Bacteria; phylum Bacteroidota; class Bacteroidia; order Bacteroidales; family P3; genus CAMXAS01. The sequence continues at coordinate 2,653 of CAMWIS010000001.1, read as the reverse complement.
CCGCCGCGTTATCGGCGACAACGGCGTGAATACCGACAAGACGTACGACCTGTACGTCAACACCTTCCGCTGGGGCAACCTGAACGACCCCAAAACGGCCATCGACCCCGAGAGCGCGGCCTATACGCGCGCCATACGCTACCAGTATATCCTGCTGGCCAAGGCCCTTTTGTTCGAGGGCAAGCGCGACTCGGCCGTGACGGTGTTGGACAAGAGCCTGTACTTCTTCCCCAACGCGCAGATTCCGTACGACGGGCTGATGCTTTATCAGGTGGAGACCTACCTGCAGGCCGAGGCGTTTGAACAGGCCGCCGCGTTGGCGCAACAACTCTGCGACATCTACACCCGCCGCCTGCAGTACGCCGAAAGCTTCCCGCCGCGTTACCAAAGCAGCCTGATGGAAGAAATGCGGGAATGCCTGTCGGTGTTCGCGGAAATGGAACATATCGCCGGGCCGTTCGCCGACAAGGCCGACGGCTTGAAAAACAGTGTAGAAATCAGCAAAAACACGCTTCAATCCTATGGATACTAACCTCAATCCCCAAACCGCCGCCCCCAAGCGGCCCAACGGCCTGACGCTGCTGTGCATCCTCACGTTCATCGGGAGCGGCTGCAACGCCCTGACCTATCTGTTCATGGCCGCCAACCTGAACACCATCAAAGACCTGTTGCTTTACAGCGACACCTATGCCGAACTCTATGCCAGCGTGCCCGCCATGGAAGAGGCCGTGACGCAGGTCGTCGCATTGGGGCCGGCCTACTTTTGGGTTCAGACCCTGCTGTGCTTAGGCTCCTTGGCCGGTGCCATCTGTATGTTCAAACGGATATTCGCGGGCTTCCACATCTACACCATCGCGCAATGCCTGTTGATTCTCTGGAATATGTATCAGACCGGCTGGGGCGTGCCCTACGGCTCCATCTTCCTGTCGGGCGCCTTCGTCGCGCTGTACGCGATGTTCCTGCCCTACCTGAAAAACAAGGACGGACAGCCGCTGCCGCCCTACGACCCCAACCACACGGAAAATTAATTATTCATCCTTTAATACTCATCAATCATGACGGAAAAAGTGCAAACGCTTTTACGCGACTCGGCCGCCGCCCGCTGGACGGCGCTCGTGCTGTTGGCTTCGGCCATGTTCTTCGGCTACATCTTTATGGATATCCTCTCGCCCTTGCAGGAACTGTTGCAGACGCAGAGAGGCTGGGATCCGACCGCCTACGGCCACTATGCCGGCAGCGAGACGTTCCTCAACGTATTCGTGTTCTTCCTCATCTTTGCGGGGATTATCCTCGACAAGATGGGCGTCCGCTTCACGGCCATCCTCTCCGGCGTGGTCATGCTCTGCGGCGCGTCCATCAACTTCTACGCCGTAACGGACGCTTTTGTCGGCAGCGGCGCGGAAGCGTTCATGAACCGTTTTCTGAACCTGCCCATGGCCTGGTGGAACATCACGCCGTTCTTTGACGGGATGCCGGCTTCGGCCAAGATGTCGGCCATCGGCTTCATGTTCTTCGGCTGCGGCGTGGAAATGGCCGGTATCACGGTATCGCGCGGCATCGTAAAATGGTTCAAGGGCAAGGAGTTGGCCTTGGCTATGGGCGTTGAAATGGCCATCGCGCGTGTGGGCGTGGCCGTCGTGGTGCTGGGGTCGCCCGTCATCGCCTCCATCGTGCCGGTCAGCGTGTCCCGCCCCGTGGGCGTGGCCGTCCTGCTGTTGCTCATCGGCCTCATCGCCTTTATCTGCTATGCGTTCATGGATAAGAAATTAGATGCGCAGATGGGCATGAGCGACGAAGAGAAGGACGACCCCTTCAAAATCAGCGACCTCGGCAAAATCTTCTCGTCCAAGGTGTTCTGGCTCGTGGCCCTGCTCTGCGTGCTCTATTACTCGGCCATCTTCCCGTTCCAGAAATACGCCATCAATATGTTGCAGTGCAACTTAGGCTATACGGCCGAACAAGCGGGCCGCGTGTTCTTCGTGTTCCCGCTCGGCGCGGCGGCCATCACGCCCCTGCTCGGCAACTTCCTCGACCGCAAGGGTAAGGGCGCGAGTATGCTGATGCTCGGCGCCATCCTCATGATCATTTGCCACCTTACGTTCGCGTTCGTCCTGCCCGCCACGCAGTCGGCGCTCATCGCCTACCTCGGCATCATCCTGCTCGGCATCTCGTTCTCGCTCGTTCCGGCCGCCCTGTGGCCGAGCGTGCCCAAACTCGTGGACAACCGCCTGCTGGGCTCGGCCTACGCCGTCATCTTTTGGATTCAGAACATCGGTCTTTACGCCTTCCCGATGATTATCGGTTCGGTGCTCAAAAACTCCAACCCGGGCGTGGAAGACCCGCTCAAATACAACTACGAGGCGCCGATGATCGTGTTCGCTTCGTTGGGCGTGCTGGCCTTGATTTTGGGCTTCTGGCTCAAGATGGAAGACCGCCGCAAGCACTACGGTTTGGAAGAACCCAACATTAAGAAATAATACGGCGTGACCCCGCGGGGTACGACCGGTTGGGTACATGGCGTTGGTTCGCCCTGTACCCGCTAATTAAAAATTCGTTCCTATGGAAAACGAAAGCTTAAAAAACGAAGCGACGGCTCCCGCCGAAAAGTCGCTGAACTTTATCGAAGAAATCATTGAAAAGGACTTGGCCTCCG